>NZ_BAAKJE010000069.1:0-55567 GCF_059704565.1 Massilia sp. NBRC 108631 | reverse complement strand
TTTTTTTAATACGACGACAACGAGACATGAAACCAATTCCTAACTACACGGCGCTTGGCCGCCTGATGCTGTATGCGGGTATGGCGGTCGGATTCGGCAGTGCGGCAGCCGCTGCGGCCGCGACCCCGGCAGCAAGCCCGGCGCAGCGCGAGCGCGTGCTGATCAACGCCGACTGGCGCTTCCAGATGGGCGACCCGGCCGGCACGTCCGATTCGCTGCGCTACGACGTGCGCCCCGAAGTGAAAATCAGCGAAGACGGCAAGGCGGCGGACGCGGTGCCGGATGCCGCCGTCCAGGCCGGCGCGGCGCAGGCCCCGGTGCTCAAAGCGTGGATACTCCCGACCGGCAACGCCTTCATCCGCGACCCGGCGCGCCGCCACCGGCGCCCCGCGCAGGAGCCCAGGCTGGATGTGGCCTACTTGAAGACCGGCTATGACGACAGCGCCTGGAAGCGCGTCAGCCTGCCGCACGACTGGGCCATCGCAGGGCCTTTCCTGGAGCAGGGGCCATACGGCGGCGTGGGCCGCCTGCCCAGCTGGGGCATAGGCTGGTACCGCAAGCAGCTCGCCATCCCCGCGTCCGACAAGGGCCGCTCCATCTTCCTCGACGTGGAAGGCGCCATGTCCTACTCGTCGGTCTGGCTGAACGGCAAACTGGTGGGCGGCTGGCCTTACGGCTACAACTCCTGGCGCGTGGACCTGACGCCCTACGTGGTGCCGGGAGGCGCCAATACGCTGGCGATCCGTCTCGACAACCCGCCGGAATCGTCGCGCTGGTATCCGGGCGGCGGCATCTACCGCAACGTGTGGCTGACCAAGGCCAACCCGGTGCACGTGGGCCAGTGGGGTACACATGTGAAGACCGCCAAGGTCAGCAAGGCATCCGCCGAAGTGTCGCTGGACGTGGCGGTGGATAACGATTCCGGCGCCGCAGCGGAGGTGGAAGTGGCCACCGCCATCTACAACCTGGACGACAAGGGCGCGAAGACGGGCGGCGTGGTCGCCTCCATCGCACCGGCGCGCATCCGGCTGGCGGCCGGCGCCAGCGGCACGGCCAGCGGCTCGGTGGCCATCGCCAATCCGCGCCTGTGGGGGCCGCCGCCGACGCAGCGTCCGAACCGCTATGTGGCCGTGACCACCGTGAAGCGTGACGGCGCCGTGGTGGACAGCTACGAGACCAAGTTCGGCGTGCGCGAGGTGCGCATGGACCCCAACCAGGGCATGTTCGTCAACGGCGAGCACATTCCGTTCAAGGGCGTGAACAACCACCACGACCTGGGCGCGCTGGGCGCCGCCTTCAACGTGCGCGCCGCCGAGCGCCAGCTGGAGATCCTGATCGAGATGGGCACCAATGCGCTGCGCATGAGCCACAATCCGCCCGCGCCCGAGCTGCTGGAACTGACCGACCGCATGGGCATTGTCGTCATCGACGAAGTGTTCGACGTGTGGGAGCGCAAGAAGACTGCGCTGGACACGCACCTGATCTTCCCCGACTGGCACGAGCAGGACCTGCGCTCCATGCTGCGGCGCGACCGCAACCATCCATCCGTGGTGATCTGGAGCATCGGCAACGAGGTGGGCGAGCAGTATTCGGGCGAGGCCGGCGCCGCCATCGGCCGCAAGCTGCACGCCATCGTGCGCGAGGAAGACCCCGGCCGCCCGACCATGACAGCCATGAACTTCGCCCGCGCCGACATGCCGCTGCCCACCACCGTGGACATGATCAGCGTGAACTACCAGGGTGCGGGCATCCGCACCAATCCGGGCCGCTTCCCCGAGTTCCGCGCGCGCTTCCCGGACAAGGTAATCTTCAGCAGCGAAAGCGCGTCCGCGCTGAGCAGCCGCGGCGAGTACCAGTTCCCGGTGACCGGCGCGCTCACCTCGCCGGTGCGTCCGGACGCGGGCGGCGACTGGGCCACGCGCCAGGTCAGCGCCTACGAGCTGTACGCGGCCGATTTCGGCACCTCGGCGGACCGCTCCTGGGCCGCGCAGGACCAGTATCCCTTCGTGGCGGGCGAATTCGTCTGGTCCGGCTGGGACTACCTGGGCGAACCGACGCCGTTCTATTCCTCGCGCAGTTCCTACTCGGGCATGATCGATCTGGCCGGTTTCAAGAAGGACCGCTTCTACCTGTACCAGGCGCGCTGGAGGCCCGAGCTGCCGCTGGCGCACATCTTGCCGCACTGGACCTGGCCGGGCCGCGAAGGCAAGGTCACGCCGGTGCATGTGTTTACCTCCGGCGACGAGGCCGAGCTGTTCGTCAACGGCAAAAGCCAGGGCCGCAAGAAGCGCACCGAGTTCGAATACCGCCTGCGCTGGGACCTGGTGACGTATGAACCGGGCGAGGTGAAAGTGGTGGCCTACAAGCAGGGCAAGGAATGGACCACCTCCACCGTGCGCACCGTGGGCAGCGCCGCGAAGCTGGACCTGGCGCCGGACCGCAAGCAGATCGCCGCCGACGGCCTGGACCTGTCCTTCATCACCTTGCGCGTGGCGGACAAGGATGGCAACACCGCGCCCATGGCGAAGAACCAGGTCAAGTTCAGCATCGAAGGCCCGGGCGAGATCGTCGCCACCGACAACGGCGATCCGACCAGCTTCGTACCGTTCCCGTCGGCCGAGCGGCCAGCCTTCAACGGCCTGGCGCTGGTGATTGTGCGCGGCAAGCCCGGCCAGCGCGGCGCCATCACCGTGCGTGCCGAATCCGCAGCGCTGCAAGGCGCGTCGACCACGTTGCAAGCAAATTAATTAAGTCGTTTCGTGTCCATGTAACAACGCATGGACACGATGTTGTTGACGCAGCGTTGCTGAAAAGGTCACAATCAAATGGTAGCGCTATTCATTTGAATATCTCTACCATTGAATTTTAACGAAGGAGGGTATCCGCACCTGATCTTATATGGCGGCGCACAGAGCGTTTGCGCAACCAACAATTTGCTTTTCCTGACATAAGAAGATTGATGCGCCCGCTGGCGCAGACAACCAAGGCACAAGAGGCCACAACAGAGGAGACAAGTATGACCAAGCAACTGGGAGGCGCCGTCCGGCGCTTTGGCTCGGGGGGAGAAGTGTTTGTAATGACCGTCCTCGCGGGGTTGATTTCCACCGCATACGCACAGACCGAACCGGCCGCAGCGCAGGGCACCACGCCTGCGGCCACGCAAACCACCGCCCAATCGAATACCGAAGCGATCGCCAAGTCGCCAGCCGACAAGGCGGTCGTCACGGTGAGCGGCTTCCGCAGCTCGCTGGGCCTGTCCGCGATGGAAAAGCGCGACAACATCGGCCTGAGCGACACCGTGTTCTCCGAGGACATGGGCAAGTTCCCCGACCCTAATATCGCCGACGCGCTGGCCCGCGTGCCGGGCGTGACCGTGCGCCGCGCCGAGATCGACGGCGAAGGCCTGAACATCTCCATCCGGGGCATGGGCCCGGCCTTCACGCGCGTACTGCTGAACAATGCGCCGATGGCGTCGGCCTCGGCCGGCAGCTGGGGCGGCTCCATCAGCGCCAACCGCGAAGTGGACATGGACTTCCTGCCGTCCGAACTGTTCCGCAGTGCCAGCGTCTATAAAAGCCAGCAGGCCAGCCTGATCGAAGGCGGCATCGCCGGCACGGTCAACATGCGCAGCGTGCGCCCGTTCGACAAGTCCGGCTTCCGTTCTGCCTTCACCCTGAGCGGCAACTACCGCGAGCAAAACAGCAAGACCGGCCACACCGGCTCGGCCCTGGTCAGCAATACCTGGAACGACAGCCGCTTCGGCAAATTCGGCGCGCTGGCCGGTATCGCATGGGGCAACACCGAATACAAGACCGACGGCTTCCAGACCGTGGACATGCGCAACCTGCAGCTGAAGAGCTTCCAGAGCAACGCCACCGACAAGCCAAACAGCACCGGCGGCGGCTCGCAATCGACGCCGGACACCGTGCCGTCCGGCCTGGCGCTGGACGCCTTGCCCGCCTATGCGCGCCCCATCCTGGTGCCAGGCAAGCAGATCGACCGCGCCATGCTGCTGGCGTTGAACCCCGGCGCCACCATGGGGCAGATCGACAACGGCCTGATGGGCCGCCTGGGCCGCCACCTGGTGTACGAGGGCGAGCGCAAGCGCGCCGGCGAAGTCATCAGCCTGCAATGGCAGCCGAACGAGAAGTGGGACATCTACCTCGACACGCTGTTCGCCCAGAAGAACAACAAGATGACCTACGAGGCCATGAACGCCGGCACCCGCGCCAACACCGTGATCCCGATCGGCATGGAGTTCGACCGCAGCGACTGCACCATCGGCTGCACCATCACCAAGGCCACCTTCGCCAACACCTTCTGGTCGCTGGAGTACCGGCCGATGGAAGAGAAGACCAAGTTCCGCAGTTTCAACCCGGGCTTTGAATTCCGTCCGGCCGACAAGTGGGTGATCGACGCCCACTTCAACGCCACCAACAGCACCTTCTTCCGCGACATGCCGACCGTGCTGCTGGCCACCAAGTCGCCGAACTCGGTCATCAACTACGACAACACGGTATCGGGCCGGGCGCCCATCTACTCCGGCAACCTGGACGTGAACGACCCGGCCAATTTCGGCTGGTACCAGGCCGGCCAGGGCCTGTCCGGCCTGCGCATGGACCTGTACGAGCGCAACAACAAGACCAAGGGCTCGCGCCTGAACGTCAACTGGGGCGACAACGACTTCAGCATCAAAGTAGGCGGTTCGTGGGACGACATCGAGCGCCGCTACCGCAGCTACTCGGTGGCCGACGCGTGGATGAACGTCGCCTGCGGCAACAACATGAGCTACCGCTTCTTCCAGCCCAACACGCAGATCCGCACCCCGGGCTGCGACGGCCGCAGCACGCCGGGCGCGGTCACCGACGTGGCCACCGCCTATCCGGGCTACGGCACCGGCTCCACCGCCGGCGCCGCGCCGCTGACCTACCTGGGCTCGGTGGTGCCGAACTCCGCCGTGGTGAACTACGCCAAGCCATCGGGCAACGGCTTCATCACGCTGGACTGGCCAAAGTTCGCGCAAGCGACGGACTACCAGTACTTCCGCGACAACATCAAGAAGGGCTTCCAGAACGGCAGCGGCGGCTACATCCGCGAAGTGGTGAGCGCAGCCTATGTGGAAACCACTGGCCGCACCCAGCTGTTCGGCGGCACGCTGCGCTACAACGCCGGCGTGCGCTATGCCGAGACCAAGCAGACCATCGGCGCGCTCAGCGTCGGCGCCGACCCGCGCAACGCCGCCTTGCTGAACGGCGGCCTGTACGACAACGTTGGCGTCTGGGCCTACGAATCGGTCAAGTACGGCAACGCGCTGCCATCGGGCACGCTGGCCTACAACATCACGCCCAAGCTGATCCTGCGCGCCTCCGGCTCCAAGTCCATGACACGCGCCAGCCCGGCCGACCTGCGCCAGACCCAGCTCACGCTGGGCGACCAGGGCGCGCGCCAGGGCAGCGTCACCAATCCCAAGCTCAAGCCGTTCGAAGCGGAGAACCTGGACGTGGGCCTGGAGTACTACATGACGCGCGAATCCTACGTGTCGGCCAGTGGCTTCGCCAAGGACATCATCAGCCGTCCGGGCCAGCGCATCACCACCTACTCGCTGGCGCAGCTGGACCAGATGTTCGGCACCATCGGCCTGACGGACGCGCAGCAGCAGTCGGTGACCGCCAGCGGGGGGCGCGACAAGCACCTGGTGGAAATCACCGAGCCGTTCAACATCGACACCAAGCTCAAAGTGCGTGGCGTCGAGCTGACCTGGCAGCAGCCGCTGGACATGCTGCCGGTGAAAGGCTTCGGCTTGACGGCCAACTTCACCTACGCCAAGCAGACCGACTCGGCCAAGAACGCGCCGCCGGTGGCCGGCGTGCCGCCGCGCACCAACAACCTGACGCTGTACTATGAGCGCAACGGCTTGAACGTGCGTGTGGCCCGCCAGTACACGGCAGCGCACGTGGTCAACACCAGCACCGGCCTGAACGTGCCGGGCGGCGCCTACGCGTACACCACCGAACGCGCGCAAGTGGACGCATCGGTCGGCATGAACCTCAAGCAGATGTTCAACTTCCGCTACAACACCGACGTCACGTTCAGCGTGTGGAACGCCAACAAGGCCATCAGCCAGACCTACACGCAGTTCAGCAACGCCATCTTCGACGAGTACAAGCCAGGCGCCAGCTACACGCTGTCGCTGCGCACCTCGTTCTAAGCCAGCGCCAGCCTCATCCGGCCCGGCAGCTCACCCCTGCCGCGCTTTAACTTTCCAAAAATCAAAATGGGGTCAGGGTTAATTATTTTGTCCAAGACAGAATAATTAACCCTGACCCCATTTTGCTGTAAAAAAACCCAGCGGGCGGGGCCGGCAGGCGGAAGCGACAGTGGGCTCCGGGTCAGGCGGATTTGCCGTAGGGAGGCCAGGCGCCAGCTACTGCTGTCGCCACACACCTCGTTCTAAGCCAGCGCCAGCCTCACCCCTGCCGGGCTTTAACTTTCTAAAAACCAAAATGGGGTCAGGGTTAATTATCTTGTCCAAGACAAAACAATTAACCCTGACCCCATTTTGCTGTAAAAAAACCCAGCGGGCGGGGCCGGCTGGGCGGAAGCTACGGTGTGGTCCGGGTTAGGCGGATTTGCCGTAGGGAGAGATGGGGATGATCTTGCCGTCAGCGTCGTATTGCAGCTCGGTCATCTTGACCGAGCGCAGGTGGGTGACACCGTCGGACAGGCTGCTGTCGTGGTAGAACAGGTACCAGCGGCCTTCGAATTCGCAGATGGAGTGGTGCGTGGTCCAGCCGATCACCGGGCTCAGGATGCGGCCCTGGTAGGTGAACGGGCCGTACGGGCTGTCGCCGGTGGCGTAGCACAGGAAGTGGGTGTCGCCGGTGGAGTAGGAGAAGTAGTACTTGCCCTTGTACTTGTGCATCCACGGGCCTTCGAAGTAGCGGCGGTCGTGGTCTTCGGCCAGCAGTTCCTTGCCGTTTTGGTCCAGGATGACGACCGCGCGCGGCGCTTCGGCGAACTGCTTCATGTCGCCGCCCAGGCGGGCCACGCGCGCTTGCAGCGCGGGCTGGCCGTCGGCCGGTTCTTGGTGCGCCGCGCTGTAGACGTTGTCGCGGTATTTCTGCAGCTGGCCGCCCCAGATGCCGCCGAAGTACATGTAGTGCTCGCCGCCGTCTTCGAACACCGCCGGGTCGATGGAGTAGCTGCCTTCGATCGGCGCCGCTTCGGGCACGAAGGGGCCGGCCGGGCCGTCGCCGATGGCGACGCCGATCTGGAAGATGCCGTCGGCCTTCTTGGCCGGGAAGTAGAGGTAGTACTTGCCGTCCTTGAAGGCGGCATCGGGCGCCCACATCTGGCGTTCGGCCCAGGGCACGTCATTCACGTGCAGCGCCACGCCGTGGTCCACCGTTTCGGCGCCGGGGCGCTCCATCGACAGTACACGGTAGTCTTCCATGGCGAAGTGGTCGCCGTTGTCGTTGAAGGCGATGCCGGCTTCGATGTCGTGCGACGGATAGACGTAGAGGCGGCCGTTGAATACATGGGCCGACGGGTCGGCCGTGTAGATGTGCTCAACCAGGGGCTGCGAGATGGCGCGCGCCTTCAGCTGCTGCAGATCGTCCTGCTTCAATTCCTGTTCTGGCATTTCTGTTACCTAAGTTTGTAGTGGATTGTTGTGCTTAGCGCTGGGCGGCGGCGCGGCGCATGCCCAGTTCTTGTTCGATGGTGCGCTCGGTGGCTTTGCGGATGTCGTAGAACACCAGGCTGGCCACGCCAAGCAGGAAGGGAATCGAGGCGTAGATGCTGACTGACAGCTTGATGCCGACCGCCACGGTTTCCGGCTGCACCGCCAGCAGGGCGTCGTAGCCGATCATGGACAGCAGCGCGGCCACCAGCGCGCCGCCGATGCTGAGGCCCGCTTTCAGGCCGAAGATCATGGCCGAGAACAGCAGCGCGGTGGCGCGGCGGTTGTTTTTCCATTCAGAGTAGTCGGCCACGTCGGCGATCATGGCCCACAGCAGCGGGATGGTGATGCCGTAGAAGAAGCCGTGCAGGGTCTGGGATACGAACACCAGGCCGATCGAGCTGGGCGCATAGAAGTAGAACGCCAGCATGAACAGGGTGGACACCAGCAGCGCGGCGCCGAACACGTCGCGCTTGCCGAAGCGGTCGGCCAGCGGCTTGGAGAAGCCGATACCGATGATCATCATCAGGATGCCGGCGGCGTTGAACAGGCTGAAGCCGGAGGTGGCGGCGTCTTCCGGCCACTGGAACTTGGTCAGGCCGACGCTGGTGAGGACCGAGTTCAGGCCGTTGATGAAGCCGATAAAGCCCACGTCGCGCAGGAAGGCGGCCAGCGACGCTTCGTCCAGATAGGTCTTGAAGTAGAAAATGTACATGCCGCCCTTCAGGGCCAGCGTGATGAACACCAGGATGGTCAGCACCAGCATCACCACCCATGGACGGTTGCCCAGCAGGTCGATGATGTCCTGGCGGATGCTGGAGCGCTGCTCGGCGGTGGGTACGATGCGCTCCTTGGTGGTGAAGAAGGTGACCAGGAAGCACAGCGTACCGGCCACGGCGAAGATGATCATGGTGTTCTGGAAGCCTTGCACCTTGTCGCCGCCGCCCAGGATCAGCACCAGCGGCAGCAGCAGCACCTGAATGATGAACTGCGCCACCATCACGGCCACGAAGCGGTAGGCCGACAGGCTGTTGCGCTGTTCCATGCTGCCGGTAAGCACGCCGCTGAGGGCGGAGTAGGGCAGGTTGTTGGCCGAATAGATCAGCATCAGCAGCACATAGGTCAGTGTGGCGTAGATGACTTTGCCCTGCGCGCCGAGGTCGGGCACGCTGAAGGCGAGGATGGCGACCAGGCCGAAGGGCACCGAGGTCCACAGTATCCAGGGGCGGAACTTGCCCCAGCGCGTGACGGTGCGGTCGGCGATCAGGCCCATGATGGGGTTGAAGCAGGCGCCCACCAGGCCGCCGGCGAAGATGATGCTGGCCGCCGCGTTGGGGGAGATCTTCGCCACGTCCGTGTAGAAGAAGGCGATGAAGGTCAGCAGGGTCTGGAAGATCAGGTTGGCCGCCAGGTCGCCCAGGCTGTAGCCGATTTTCTCCAACGTCCCCAGTTTCGCCGTGGAGCTGTCTGCGATGCTTGTCATGTTGTCTCGTATTTATCGTTATCAGTGCGCGATTCGAAATGAATAGCGCTACCATTTCGTGATGTTGAACCATTTGGCGGTGGTCGTCAACTGTGCCGCGCCGCTCACTGTTCTGTCGATGGGACGCTGAGTTGGGAAACTAGTGGCTAGTGGCGGCATTGTTCCGGGAATAGCATCGGTGCAGTGCGGTTTCGCACGAGCCAACTTTCCAAGGAGACTAGAAATGAGTATGCCGAACAATATCGCCAACTGCGGCGGCACGCGCCCTGTGATTGACCCGGCCGACGCGGCGATGCTGCTGATTGACCATCAGAGCGGCCTGTTCCAGACTGTCAACGACATGCCGATGCCGCGCTTGCGCGCCCACGCCGCGGCGCTGGCGAAGATGGCCGCGCTGGCCAAGCTGCCGGTGATCACCACGGCGTCCGTGCCGCAGGGGCCGAACGGTCCGCTGATCCCGGAGATTCATGCCAACGCGCCGCACGCGCAGTACGTGGCGCGGCGCGGCGAGATCAATGCCTGGGACAACCCGGATTTCGTGGCGGCGGTCAAGGCGACGGGACGCAAGACACTGATCATCGCCGGCACCATTACCAGCGTATGCATGGCGTTTCCGGCGATTAGCGCGGTTTGCGACGGCTACAAGGTGTTCGCCGTGGTCGATGCGTCAGGCACGTATTCCAAGATGGCGCAGGAGATTACGCTGGCCCGCGTGGTGCAGGCCGGTGTGGTGCCGATGGACACGGCGGCGGTGGCGGCGGAACTGCAGAAGACCTGGCACCGCGACGATGCGCAGGAGTGGGCTGCCATTTACTCCCGGATCTTCCCCGAGTACCAATTGCTGAGCGAGAGCTACGGCAAGGCCCAGGAGGTGATCAGCAAGGGCCAGCAGCTGGATTCCGCGCGCCCTTGATGCAAGGATTGCTTACACGGCCGCTCAGGCTGGCGGGTAGCCGTCCATGTATGGCCGGCCCATGTGCTCGATGATCTTGCGCAGCTTGGCACGCAGGAAACGGGTCCAGAGACGCACGTCGGATGGCGATGGGCCGTAGATGACTTGACTTACGGCGTAGGGTGGGTAGGGTGGGAAATTCATGTTGTTCTCCTGCATGTAGGATTGCGATGAGTTCATATTAGTGCGCTGCAGCATATAAATCCAATTGCAAATACCGATGCCAGACATTCGAATTGTGAATGTTGCTAAAAGATAGATACCCGTATTGATATCGCTTATAAGAAATTATGAATTGGTAAGATATGCGCCGGCCTCCTAAGATGAAATCCGCAATGTGAGCGGTTTGTTTGGATCAGGAGACAAAGATGGGACAGCAGCAACAGCCGAGCAAAGAGCAGATTCGGCAATACATGGAAACGCGGCAGGCACAGCAGTGTCCGCCGCCGTCGATGCCCGAGATCCGGCGCCAGCTGGGCTGGGGCCTGGTTGCGGCGAACCAGGGGGAGGACGTTGCCTATTGCGAGCTGGTGCTGCGCGGCACGGAGTGACTTCCGTGCTTGTATTGGGTGGATGGCCGTTACAGTTAAGTCGACTTTGCGGTAAAGTGTATCGGTACTGTATTGGAGGGGTGCGCTAGCATGGGGGCCTTGATAAGGAGAATCCCATGGACTTGCTGCTGCCGCTGGCCCCGCTGATGACGTTTGCCTTCGTTTCGTCCATCACGCCCGGTCCCAACAACATCATGCTGGCCTCGTCCGGCATCTGGTTCGGCTTCCGCCGTTCCATTCCGCATATGCTGGGCATCACCATCGGCTTCGGGGTGCTGCTGGCGATTTGCGCGGTGGGCATCGGCACGCTGGTGATGGCGGTGCCGGCCATGCAGACCCTGCTGAAGGTGGCCGGCTCGGCCTATCTGCTGTATCTGGCCTGGCAGATGCGCGCCATGAGTTTCGACCGGGAGGCCGAGAAAACGCACCGGCCCATGAGTTTCCTGGGCGCGGCCATCTTCCAGTTCGCCAATCCGAAGGCGTGGATCATGGCCATCACCGGCGGCTCGGCCTTCCTGCCGCAGATGGCGCCGGTGTCGCTGGCGATCGCCGTGTACTGCCTGGTGTTTTGCGCGGTGAACCTGCCGTGCATTTCGCTGTGGGCGGGCGCGGGGGCGCTGTTGCGCCGTTACCTGGCCGATCCGTTCTGGCAAAAGGCGTTTTGCTTCACCATGATTGCGCTGACGGCGTATTCCGCGCTGGCGGTGTGGCTGTAAGGCGGACCGCGCGCCTCTGAGGGCTAGCGTACAGAATGGCTGCGGCCTCGGCGCTACCCTGAGCCATTACTTTGGCAAGGAGGACGCGATGAATACCTGCACGAATCGCTATATCAGCAAGCCCGCTCGCACCATGCAGGCGGCCGCGCTGACGGTAGCATTGACACTGAGCAGCGCTTTGGCCAGCGCCCAGGAGGCCGAATACATTACCGGCGGCGTGGGCGCGGAACAGCGCGAGGAAATGAAGGCGCAGCGGGATCAGTACAACCTGCTGCTGACCTTTGCCGACCGCAACGGCGAAATGCAGGCCGGCGTGGCCGTCACCGTGCGCGACCGGCGCGGGCGCACGGTGCTTGAACTGCCCGATGCCGGTCCCATGGTGTATGCCAAGCTACCCCCGGGCAGCTACCGCATCATCGCCAACGTCGACGGCCGGCAGCAAGTACGGTCGGCCAACGTCGGCCATGGGCCGCGCGAGGTGTCGTTCCACTGGGCGGCGGAGATGGCCAGCGCGCGCTGAGCGGGAGCGGCCGTGCCACGCTTGCGCACAGTTTGCCTGCACGGCCGCTTAGTATTACTCTTAACAGTATGAAAAAATCGATGCCTGCAGTCTCTTCGCCGCCCGTGCCGCCGTCCGCCGCCGAGCCTTCTCAAGCCGAACTGGATGCCGCATGCAAGCGGGTAGCCCGCCAATTGGCGGCGCGCCAGCACGTTTCGCGCAACCTGGCGCAGGAGGGCGACCAGCAAGCCACGCGCGGCCAGAAGGCGGCCGACGCGGTGGCCGCCTTTGGCGGTTCGTGGACCTTCATCGGCTTGTTCATGGCTACACTGCTGGCCTGGGTGGTGCTGAACTCGGTCATCCTGGTGCGGCATGGCAAGCCCTTCGACCCTTACCCCTACATCCTGCTGAACCTGTTCCTGTCCATGCTGGCCTCGGTGCAGGCGCCCATTATCCTGATGTCACAAAACCGCCAGGCGCAGAAAGACAGGATGACCGTGGAGCACGACTACGAAGTGAACCTGAAGGCAGAAGTGGAGATCCTGCTGCTGCATGAAAAGCTGGACCATCTGCGCGAGGAGCAGTGGCGCGAACTGGTGGCCATGCAGCAAAAGCAGATCGACATGCTGACCAGGATATGCGAGCAGCGCGCCGCCGAGGAATAGCACGCGGCGGTAGAGCCGCAGCTCAGCCAGAAGGAAGAGGTAGCGCATCATTGCTTTAGTTCGGCCCGGAATAGTCCAATAATGTTGTTTGCAGGCGAACAACAACCCGGGGGGATGATGATGAGCTATGTAATCAACGTGAACGGCAAGAGCCGGACCGCCGACGTGGAGGGGGACACGCCGCTGCTGTGGGTGCTGCGCGACGTGTGGCAGATGACCGGCACCAAGTTCGGCTGCGGCATGGCGCTGTGCGGCGCCTGCACGGTGCACCTGAACGGGCAGGCGGTACGCTCCTGCGTCACCCCCGTCGGCAGCGTTGGCAAGGGCAAGGTGGTGACGATAGAAGCGGCCGGCGCCACCCCGGCTGGCAAGCGTATCCAGCAAGCCTGGGTGGCGCACGAGGTGCCGCAATGCGGCTACTGCCAATCCGGCCAGATCATGTCGGCCACGGCGCTGCTGGCGGCCAATCCCAGGCCCAGCGACAGCGACATTGAACAGGCCATGTCCGGCAATGTGTGCCGCTGCGGCACTTACGGCCGCATCCGCGCCGCCATCAAGACCGCCGCGCAGAAAGGATGACCGCCATGGACGCATCCGACCTGCGTAACGATAAGCATGCGACGCCACGCACTGCGGCGCGGCGCGCCTTCCTGAAGACCGGTCTTGGCGCTGCCGGCGGCCTGCTGCTGTCGTTCTGCCTGCCGTCCGCCGGTGCTGCGGCAAAGATGGCGCCCGGCCCCGCATTCGCGCCCAACGCCTATTTGCGCATCGGCGCCGACAACAGCGTGACGGTGGTTTGCCCATTCGTGGAAATGGGGCAGGGCGCTTACACGGCTATTCCCATGCTGCTGGCCGAGGAACTGGAAGTGGACCTGGCCAACGTGCGCGTGGAGCACGCCCCGGCCGACGAAAAACTGTACGGCCACCCGCTGTTCGGCGCGCAATTGACGGGCGCTTCGGCCAGCGTGCGCGGCGCGTGGGAGCCGATGCGCAAGGCCGGCGCGTCGGCGCGCCTCATGCTGGTGTCGGCCGCAGCGTCCACCTGGGGCGTGGAGCCGGGCAGCTGCACGGTAGCGCAAGGCGTGGTGACGCACCAGGCCAGCGGCCGCAAGCTGACATACGGCGAACTGGCGGCCAAGGCGGCAACCATGCCGCCGCCCACGGAGGTGCCGCTCAAGCCCGCGTCGGCCTTCCGCCTGGTGGGCACGCCGGCCAAGCGGCTGGACATTGCCGCCAAGGTGAACGGCACGGCCAAATTCGGCATCGACGCGCAGGCGCCGGGCATGAAGGTGGCGGCGGTGGCGGCCTGCCCGGTCTTCGGTGGCAAGCTGGCGTCGGTGGACGACAGCAAGGCGCGCGCGGTCAAGGGCGTGCGCAAGGTGGTCAAGCTGGACGATGCGGTGGCGGTCATCGCCGACCACACCGGCGCCGCCCGCAAGGGCCTGGCCGCGCTGGCCATCACCTGGGACGAGGGACCGAACGCCAGGTTCTCGGGAGCCGAATGGGAGCGCCAGCTGGAAGCGGCCATGAACGGCAAGGGCCTGCTGGCGGTGAGCGAAGGCGGCTACGCCAAGCTGGTCGAGGGCGGCGCGCGCCAGGTGGAGGCGGTTTATATGATGCCTTTCCTGGCCCACGCCACCATGGAGCCGATGAACTGCACCGCGCACGTGCGCAAGGACGGCGTGGACATCTGGACCGGCACCCAGGCGGCGGGCCGGGCGCAGGACTTCGTGGCCAAGGCGCTGAACGTGGACCCGGGCACGGTGCGCATCAATAACTTCCTGCTGGGCGGCGGTTTCGGGCGCAGGCTGGAGGTGGACTACATCGTGCAGGCGGCGCTGATCGCGCGCCAGGTGAGTTACCCGGTGAAGGTGGTGTGGAGCCGGGAAGAGGACATGCAGCACGATTATTTCCGTCCGCTATACCGCGACGAGCTGGCCATGGCGCTGGACGCAAAGGGCAAGCCGGTGGGCTTCCGCCACCGCTTCGCCGGCTCGGCCGTCGAGGCGCGCTACGCGCCGGCATGGATGAAGGACGGCATCGACACGGATGCCATCGACGCCGCCGCCAGCCCCTACGACTTTGCCCACAAGGTGGTGGAATTCCACCCGGTGGAGACGGCGGTGCCGACCGGCTTCTGGCGCGGTGTCGGGCCTACCCACAACACCTTCGTCATCGAGGGCTTCATGGATGAACTGGCGGCCGGCGCCAAGGCCGACCCGCTGGCCTATCGGCGCGCCGTGCTGAGCAAGGAGCCGCGCGCGCTGGCGGTGCTGGAGCTGGCGGCGCAAAAGGCTGGCTGGGGCAAGACCATGGCGCCGGGGACCGGCATGGGGCTGGCGCTGGCAGTGGCCTGGGGCAGCTATGCCGCCTGCGTGGTGGAAGCGGCGGTGGACGCGGCGGGCCAGGTCAGTCTGAAACGGGTGGTGTCGGCCATCGATTGCGGCCAGGCTGTAAATACCGACGGGGTGATCGCGCAGATCGAGAGCGGCAGCGTGTACGGGCTGACGGCCGCCTTGTACGGCAAGCTGACGCTGGAGAACGGGCGCGTCATGCAGGGTAACTTCCACGACTATCCGGTGCTGCGCATGAACGAAGTGCCGCCCATCGAGGTGCACCTGGTGCAGAATGGCCTGGCGCCGGGGGGCGTGGGCGAGATCGGCTGCGCCATGGTGGCGCCAGCGCTGGTGAACGCGGTGTTCGCGGCTACCGGAAAACGGCTGCGCCGCCTGCCGGTGGAGGCGGAGCAGCTGAAACAGGCTTAGCGGGCTGAGGGGCAGGCGCGGCGCTTGTGCGGGATGGTGCTTAGTCCGCCGGGGCGGCCGGCAGTTGTGCCAGTACCTTGCGCAGCGCGCCATGCGCCATGGCGACCTTGGGCGAATCGTGCAGCATGGCGCTGTAGCGCAGGCGGAAATCCTCGTCCGTGGCCGGCAGGGGGCCGACCAGGCCTTCGACCTCGGCGCGGAAGCGGCGTTCCAGGTCGACCACCAGGGCTTCCTCGTCGTCCAGGCATTCGTCCAGCGTGCTGATGATGCCGGACAGCTTTTGCAGCCAGGCGAAATGCGGGTGGCTGGTGACCAGTTGCAGGTGTTCGAGAGCGCTGCCGACGTTGCCGAAATACTGGGTTTCGACGTCCAGCAGCGCTTTGTGCAGCGTCCTGAGCGCGCGCGACAGGTGTTGCAGGTCGCTGCGCAGGGTTTTTCCTTCTATCATTTCCGGCTCCGGCTGATGTGATTGTCAAATACGTAAACCGTCATCATAAGCCATTGCCGGAAATCCGGCGCTCTGCTATTTGGCAGGGAGGCCGGCGGGCGCCGTTTGGTTCAGCAGCGAGTGGTGGCGGGCATAGCCGAAGTACACCACCAGGCCGATGGCCAGCCAGATGCCGAAGGCGACCCAGGTGAACCAGGCCAGGAAGCTCATCAGCGCCAGGCACAGCACCACCGCCAGCGCCGGCACCACCGGCACGCCGGGGCAGCGGAAGGCGCGGTGCAGGTCGGGGCGCTTCTTGCGCAGCACGATCACGGCGACCGACACCAGGCAGAAGGCGGCCAGCGTGCCGATGTTGATCAGCTCGGTCAGCACGTTTAGCGGCACCAGGGCGGCGATACCGCCGAAGATCAGGCCCACCATCCACGTGGCGAAGAACGGCGTGTGGTGCTTGGGGTGCACTTCCGACAGTTTTTTCGGCAGCAGGCCGTCGCGCGACATGGCGAAGATGATGCGGGTCTGGCCGTAGGCCATCACCAGGATCACCGTCGTCATGCCGAGGATGGCGCCCAGGTTGACGAAGCGCGCCACCCAGTTTTCGCCCGCATATTCCAGCGCCAGGGTGACCGGATGGTCCACGCCCAGGAATTTCTGGTAAGGCACGATGCCGGTCATGATGGCCGAGACGATCACGTACAGCACGGCGCAGGCGGCCAGCGAGCCGATAATGCCGATCGGCAAGTCGCGCTCGGGGCGCTTGACTTCCTCGGCGGCCGAGGTCACCGCGTCGAAGCCAATGAAGGCGAAAAACACCAGCGCGGCGGCGCTCATGATGCCGGTGGCGCCGAACGGCGCGTACGGCTGCCAGTTGCTCGGCTCCACGTGGCCGATGCCGACCGCGATGAACAGCAGCACCACGCCGATCTTGATGGCGACCATGATGTTGTTGACGCGGGCCGATTCGCGCACGCCCAGCGACAGCATGGCCGTCAGCACCAGCATGATGAGCAGCGCGGGCAGGTTGAACCAGGTGCTCACGCCGGGCACGGCGCCGGGCGCGGCGGTCAGCTCCACCGGCAGGCGGAAACCGACGCTGGCCAGCAGCGACTGCAGGTAGCCGGACCAGCCGACCGACACGGCGGAAGTGGCCAGGCCGTATTCCAGCAGCAAGTCCCAGCCTATCATCCAGGCCACCACTTCGCCCAGGGTGGCGTAGCTGTAGGTGTAGATGGAGCCGGCAACCGGCACCGAGGAGGCAAATTCAGCGTAACAGAGGGCGGCGAAGCCGCAGGCGATGGCGGCGATCACGAAGGAGATGGTCAGGGCCGGACCGGCGGTCAGCGCCCCGGTGCCGGTCAGCACGAAGATGCCGGTGCCGACAATGGCGCCTATGCCCATCAGGATGAGGTCGAAGGGGCCGAGTACTTTGGCCAGGCCGCCCGGTTTGCGGCTGGCGGCGACCATGTCGTCTAGATTCTTGGTTCTAAAGATGCTCACTATCGTGTTTCTCCAATGTGTCTCTGTCTTGAGATTTTTTAAGTATGGGCGCCTGGCCAGATCATGGCTGGACGCTGCCGCATACTAGCACAAGGCGCCTTGTTGGCACCATGGCAAGGACGGAGACGTGGAGAGGTGTTGCGGCGATTAGTGCAGCAGGCGGCCGGCGCGGTCGACGTAGCGGCTGGCGGCCGGCATCGGGGCAGCCGAGGCGGCGGCGGTGCGGTCCAGCCGGGCCTGCACCAGCTTCTGCCAGGCACTCACCCAGCGCGACGCAACCACGCATTCTTCAGTAGACCTGGCGCCGAGCGTGCGCTCGACAGCGAGTTTCTGGCGTTTCAGGGCGTACAGGGCTTGGGAGTAGTTGTCCATCTGGTGTCGTCGAACAGTAGTGGGGCGGTGCGCTGCCATGGGTCTATTATCGGCGAGCCGGGAATGGCTGAATGTGCGTTACCTCTCACTACGTAGGAATAAGATGACATTTTCGCCTGCTGATGTACTACACGCGGCGATCTTCTGGTCCGATACTGCTGAGCTGCCGGCGCTATTAAAGTAGAGCCTGAAGAAAACAACAACAGATCAGGTGTCCCATGTTCCCAGCCGCTCACAATAGTGTCATCGCCCCTCCCCCAGCCGTGCGCCGTCCGGCCGCCGCGCCTGCCATGTCGCTGGCCGGCGCCCGCCAGAACGAGCTGCTGCGGGCCCTGCCCGAGGCCGACCTGGAGCGCCTGTTCGGGCACATGGAACTGGTGCCGCTGAAGCCCGGCCAATGCCTGTACGACTTCGGCGACGAACTCGAATACTGCTACTTCCCCACCAACGCCATCGTCTCGCTGCAATATATTAACGAGGAGGGCGCCACCACCGAGATCGCCGTGGTCGGCCGCGAAGGCGTGGCCGGCGTGGCCGTCTACCGTGGCGAGCGCGCCAGCAACACCGCCGTGGTCACCGGCGCCGGCTACGGCTACCGCCTGCATGCCGAGGCGCTGCGCGGCATGTTCGCCGAGGGTGGCATGCTGGCCCAGCAGCTGATGCGCTACACCAGCAGCATGTTTACCCAGCTGGCCCAGAACGTGGTGAGCAGCCGCCACAGCAGCATCGACCAGAAACTGTGCCGCTGGCTGCTGGAGCGCCTGGACCGCTCCATCGGTACTGAATTGAAAGCCACGCAGGAGAACATCGCCAACCTGCTGGGCGTGCGCCGCGAAAGCATTACCGCCAGCGCCGCCAAGCTGCAGGCCGAAGGGGCGATCCAGTGCCGCCGCGGCGTGATCGACGTGCTGGACCGCACCATCCTGGAAAACAATGCGGGCGCATGCTACTTCGCGCCGCGCCTGGCCTTGCCGGAGTAGCCTCCCAACCGTGAAATGTTAGTCCCATCCCGTGTCCCGGTACGGCTGCGCCATTTGCTGGTGCTGCTGACCGCGATCGGCTTTATTCCGCTGATCCTGATTGGCGCCTGGGGCGTCAAGATGACGGCCGACCATCAGCGGCGCGAACTGGAGCGCTCGATGCTGGATTTGTCGCGCGCGCTCTCCAGCGCCGTCGATGCGGAACTGGACGGCTGGGTCGGCACGCTGCGCACCATGGCGCGCACTCCCGCGCTGGGCAGCGGCGACATGCGCGCCTTCTACGACTTCGCCAAGGAACAGGTGCACATGCAATCCGACTGGTCCAGCGTGGTGCTGACCGACGCCAACGGCGCAGTCGTGTTCAAGACCGTGCTGCCCTACGGCTCCCAGGACGGGCGGGTGATCGATCCGGACAGCCTGCAGCGCGCCATGTCCTTGCGCCAGCCTGTGATCGGCCGCATCGCGCACGGCCAGGCGGCGCAGCCGGCCTTCCCGGTGCGGGTGCCGGTGACCGACAACCAGAACAATCTCTATGTGCTGACGGCGGCGATCCAGCCCAGCCGCATTCTCAAGCTGGTGCAGCGCCAGCGCAATCCGGACGGCTGGGTGATCTCGGTGCATGACAGCAGCGGCCTGCGGGTGGCGCGTTCGCTGGACCACGAGCGCACCATCGGCACCGGACCCAGCCCCAGCCTGGCGCAGCTGATGCAGAACGGGCCGATGGAAGGCGTGGGCGTGACGCGCACGCTGGAAAACGTGGAAGTGGTGTCGGCCTACACGCGCCTGTCGCGCTACGGCTGGACCGTGGCGGTCGGCGCGCCGACCGCCGCGCTAACCGGCATCCTGGCCCAAAGCGCGGCGGTGTACGCGGGCGCCATCATCGCTTCGCTGCTGCTGTGCACCGGGCTGGCGGTGCTGATCGCGCGCCGCATGGTGGCGGCGATCGGTGCGCTGCAGGAGCAGGCGGTGCGGCTGGGGCGCGGCGAGCCGGTGCAGATTGCGCCGTCCGGCATCTATGAAGTGAACATGATGGGGTTGGCGCTGGAGGCGGCGGCGCACCAGCGCACCGGCCATGAACGCGAGCGCGGACACTTGCTGGCGTCGCTGGAACAGGCGCTGAAGGCGCAGGAGGAGGCGCTGGCGCGCGCCGAGAGCGCCAGCCGCGCCAAGGACGACTTTCTGGCCGTGCTGGGACATGAGCTGCGCAATCCTTTAAGTCCGATCGTCAGCGCGCTGGACCTGATGTCGGCGCGCGAGCAGGGCGTGTACCAGCGCGAGCGCGACGTGATGCGGCGCCAGGTGGTGCACCTGAAGCGGCTGGTGGACGATTTGCTGGACGTGTCGCGCATCACGCGCGGCAAGCTGGAACTGGTCATGGCGCCGGTGAACCTGTGCCAGGTGGTGGCCCAGGCGGTGGACGCGGCCAACGGCGCCAAGCTGCGCGGGCCCGCCATCGGCGTGCGCATGCCGGAGAGCGCCTGGGTCATGGGCGATGAAAGCCGGCTGGTGCAGGTGCTGACCAATTTGCTGTCGAACGCGGTGCGTTTCGGCGGCGATGGCGCCATTGCGGTAACGCTGGAAGTGGTGTCCGGGCAGGCCCGCCTGCAGGTGCGCGACCACGGCGTCGGCATGCATCCGGGCATGCTGGAGCATATTTTCGAGCCATTCTACCAGGCCCCTCAGCCGCTGGCGCGGGCGGCCGGCGGCTTGGGGCTGGGCCTGGCCATTGCCCGCAATATCGTGGAACGGCACGGCGGGCGCATCGGCGCCATCAGCCCTGGGCAGGCGCAGGGCAGCACTTTCGAAGTGCTGTTGCCTGCCATCGCCGCGCCCAGGCTGGGACTGCCTGCCGACGGCGCGCCGGAACATGAGCCGGATGCCGGCGCCGCGCATGCCGATGCGACATCGTCAGAGCCGGCGCGCCGCCGCATCCTGGTGGTGGACGACAACCAGGACGCCGCGAAGGGCTTGCAGGCCCTGCTGGAATTGAGCGGCCACGAGGTGGTGGCAGTCCATAGCGCCTGCGCCGCGCTCGACAGTTTCGCTGCGGAGCAGCCCGAGGTGGCCATTGTCGATATCGGCCTGCCGGACATGAACGGCTACCAGCTGGCCGGCGCGCTGCGCGCCCGCAGCCGCGGCGCCTTGCGCCTGATCGCGCTGACCGGCTACGGCCAGGCCGCCGACAAGCAGCGCGCCGAAGCGGCGGGATTCGACCTGCACCTGACCAAGCCGGCCGGCATCACCGAGCTGCAGCGCGCGATCGCCGACGTGGAATGAGTAAAGCCCCTGGCGGGGCAGGGGCTTTCGGGACTGGCTTCCGGTGCCCTGGCGGGCGCCGGATTATTTCTCGGCGAAGGCGCGCTCGATGACGAAGTCGCCCGGCGTGGAGGTATTGCCTTCCTTGAAGCCGCGCGCTTCCAGCATTTCCTTCAGGTCGCGCAGCATGTCCGAGCTGCCGCAGATCATCACGCGGTCTTCGTTCGGGTTCAGTTCCGGCACGCCCAGGTCTTCGAACAGCTTGCCGCTTTCGATCAGCGCGGTCACGCGGCCCATGTTCTTGTACTCTTCACGGGTCACGGTCGGGTAGTAGCGCAGCTTGCTGGTCACCAGTTCGCCCAGGAACTCGTGGTTGGGCAAGTGCTCCACCAGCATGTCGTGGTAGGCCAGCTCGTCGACCTGGCGCACGCCGTGCACCAGGATCAGCTGGTCGAACTTCTCGTAGATTTCCGGATCGCGCACAATGCTCAGGAACGGCGCCAGGCCGGTGCCGGTCGACAGCATGTACAGGCGCTTGCCCGGCAGCAGATAGTCGGACACCAGCGTGCCGGTCGGCTTGCGGCCGACGATCACGGTGTCGCCCACCTGCAGGTGCTGCAGGCGCGAGGTCAGCGGGCCGCCCGGAACCTTGATGCTGAAGAATTCCAGGTGGTCTTCGTAGTTGGCGCTGGCGATGCTGTAGGCGCGCAGCAGCGGCTTGCCGTCGACGCGCAGGCCGATCATGGTGAAGTGGCCGTTGGAAAAGCGCAAGGCAGGGTCGCGCGTGGTGGTAAAGGAGAACAGGGTGTCCGTCCAGTGGTGCACGCTTAAAACCTTCTCCTCGTTCATGTTGCTCATTGTCTGATCCCGATTGACTAAAAAGTGAAAGCACCAGGCCCCGCGCGGTGGGCGTTTGCTTGGCAATCGGCTGAGCAGGGGGATGGCGCCGTAGAAAATTAGTGGCGTAACTGACATTGTAACGGATCGCGGGCCATCCTGTCTTGCAGGGCAAGCGACAGCTTAATCATATGCTTATGCGGTAGCGCAAGGGGTTTGCGTGGCATGATGGCGGTTTGATAATCATTGTCCCGGTCCCATGCCCGCTTTTTCTCGTTCCACACCGCTGCCTGTTCTGCCGCTGCTGTCGCTGCTGTTACTGCTGGCGCTGCTGTCCCTGCCGCTGACGCCGCGCGCCGCCGAGCCGCCGCAGCTTGTCGCTGGCGCGCCAGCCGCCGCCGCAGCCCCAGCCGGCCAGGTTCCCGGCGCGGCGCCGGGGCCGGTCCTGCCCGCGCCCACCTCGGCACTGGTCTTCGCCAACCGCAGCGTGTTCGTGTTCCGCGCCCCGCTGGCGGGCTATCCGCCGTCGGACCGCGCCGCCGGCGCGCTGCGCCGACTGGAGGCCGCCATGGCCAGGGGCGGGCCGCTGAAGCCTGCCATCCGCAGCATCCCCGAAGGCACGCAAGTGCTGCTGGACGGCATGCAACTGTTCGTGGTGACGCCGGCCGACATCAACCTGCTGGCCGGCGACAGCACCGACAGCGTGGCCGGCGCCGCCGCCGCGCACCTGGGCATGGCGCTGGCGGAGCACCAGGAGCAGGGCAGCTTGCGCTACCTGGCCGTGGCGGCCGCCTACTGCGCCGGCGCCACGCTGGTGTATGCGCTGCTGCTGCGCGGCCTGTCGCTGCTGCACCGCTGGGCCGCGCGCCGCAGCGCCGCGCTGCTGGGCATGCGGCTGCGCGACGTGCGCCTGAAGAATGTGCGCGTGCTGGACGCCGAACACTACATCGTCTTCGCGCGCCACCTGCTCAACGCCGCGCTTTGGCTGCTGTTCCTGATGGCCACCTACCTGTGGCTGGCCTTCGTACTGGGCCGCGTGCCCTACACCCGCGCGTGGGGCGAGCGCCTGAGCGGCTACCTGCTGGACGTGGCGGGCGACGTCGGCCGCGCCGTGGCCGGCGCGCTGCCCGGCATGGTGCTGGTGCTGATCATCTTCGCCTTCGCGCGCCTGGTGGCGCTGACCGCCTCGTCCTTCTTCAAGCGCTTTGAAAGCGGCGAGCTGCAAATGGGCTGGCTGGACCGCGACACCGCACTGCCCACGCGCCGCATCGCCAGCGTGGTGATCTGGCTGTTCGCGCTGGCCATGGCCTATCCCTATCTTCCCGGCGCGCACACGGCTGCGTTCCAGGGCTTGTCGGTGCTGGTGGGGCTGATGGTGTCGATCGGCGCGTCCAGCGTGGTCGGCCAGGGCGCCAGCGGCCTGATACTGATGTATACACGCGCGCTGCGCAAGGGCGAGTACGTCAAGGTCGGCGACAGCGAAGGCACGGTGCTGGAAGTGGGCATGTTCGAAACCCGCCTGCGCACCGGCCTGGGCGAGGAACTGGCGCTGCCGAACGCCTGGGTCATGGGCCAGACCACCAAGAACTACTCGCGCGCCCACACCGGCACCGGTTTCGTGCTCGACGCCAGCGTCACCATCGGCTACAACACGCCGTGGCGCCAGGTGCACGCCATGCTGGAACTGGCGGCCGCGCGCACCGAGGATGTGGCGCCGTCGCCCAAGCCCTACGTGATGCAGGTGGCCTTGCATGACTACTATGTGGAGTACCGGCTGGTGGCGTACGCCAAGGCGGAAGCGCCGCGCAAGCGTGTGGAAGTATTGAACCAGCTGCACCAGCACATTATCGACGTGTTCAACGAGTTCGGCGTGCAGATGATGTCGCCGCACTATATGGCGGATCCGCCGGCGCCGATGGTGGTGCCGAAGGAGGACTGGCACCTGGCGCCCGCCAGGCGGCCGGACCACAATCCGGCCGGCGCCAGTCCCGGGAAGGATTAAGCGCTGGCAGCCTGGGTGCCGCGCTGCTTGCTCCAGTAGCCCACGCCCAGCACCAGCAGCCAGGCTGGAATCAGGTAGACCGACAGGCGCAGGTCCGGCGTCAGATACATTACCACCAGGATGGCGGCCAGGAAGGCCAGGCACAGGTAATTGGTGAGCGGGTAGCCCAGGCTGCGGAAGCCGGTGACCTTGCCTTCGAGCTGCTTTTGCGCGCGGAAGCGCAGGTGAATCCAGCTGATCATGCCCCAGTTGATGATCAGCGCCGAGACCACCAGGCCCATCAGCATGCCGAAGGCTTGGCCCGGCAGGAAGTAGTTGACCACCACGCAGATGCCGGTGGCCACCGCCGACACGCCCAGCGCCGCCAGCGGCACGCCGCGCTGGTTCACCTTGAGCAGCGAGCGCGGCGCGTTGCCTTGCTTGGCCAGGCCGAACAGCATGCGGCTGTTGCAGTATACGCAGCTGTTATATACCGACAGTGCTGCCGTCAGCACCACGATGTTGAGCGCATTGGCCACCACGTTGCTGTTCAGCGCGTGGAAGATCAGCACGAAGGGGCTGCCGCCGGTGACCACCTTGGTCCATGGGTACAGCGACAGCAGCACGCCCAGTGCGCCGATGTAGAAGATCAGGATGCGGTAGATGGCCTGGTTGGTGGCCTTCGGGATGGTCTCGGACGGGTTGGCCGCTTCGGCGGCGGTAATGCCCACCAGTTCCAGGCCGCCAAAGGAGAACATGATGACCGCCATGGCCATCACCAGTCCCGAAATCCCGTTCGGGAAGAAGCCGCCGTGCTGCCACAGGTTGGCGACACCCGCTTCCGGGCCGGCGCTGCCAGATACCAGCAGGTAGACACCGAAGCCGATCATGGCCACGATGGCGACCACCTTGATGATGGCGAACCAGAACTCCATCTCGCCGAACGCTTTCACGTTGGCCAGGCTGATGCTGTTGATGATGACGAAGAAGGCCAGCGCCGACACCCAGGTCGGAATGGCGGGCCACCAGTACTGCACGTAGATGCCGACCGCGGTCAGCTCGGCCATGCTCACCAGCACGTACAGCACCCAGTAATTCCAGCCGGCGACGAAGCCTGCCATGTTGCCGCAGTATTTGTCGGCGAAGTAGGCAAAGGAGCCGGCCACCGGCTCGTCCACCACCATCTCGCCCAACTGGCGCATGATCAGGAACGCGATAAAACCCGCCACTGCATAGCCCAGCAGCACCGAGGGACCGGCCATCTGGATGGTCTGCGCAATGCCCAGGAACAGGCCGGTGCCGATGGCGCCGCCCAGCGCGATCAGCTGGATGTGGCGGCTCTTCAGGCCGCGCTTCAGTTCATTCTTCCCGTCTTCAATCATGTCTCATGGTCCCTGATCGTTTTAAAGGCGCGTTGATGTGGATATTCATGCAACACGCGGAAGCCAGTGATTCTAAAGCATAGCCGTGCCGTGCGGTGGACTCAAATCAGTCACTGTAGAATGCTGGCAACATGGTTTTTTTGCTAAGTTAAATATATCATCAGGAGATGGCAATGCTTGACATGGCGCAGCAGGCTGCATGGACTTCGGAGAGCGGCACTGAGGCCTGGGCCGCCAGCCTGCATGGGCAGTTGGCGGGACTCGAGTCGCGCTACGGCGCCCGCGCGGGCCTGGAGCGCGATATCGCCGGCTACGTGCTGACTGGCCAGCCGCGCACGGTGCCGGCGGAACTGAAGACGGCGGTGCGTGCGCTCGGCCAGCAACTGCGCCTGTGCGGCCTGCCGCCGCCGCTGGACGAGGAGGCGCTGCGCGGGTTTTACGCCGGCTTCAGCAGCCTGCCGCCTGCCGTGGCACTGCGCTGGACACAGGTGCTGGACGCCGGCTGGAATGACGGCGCCGCGCGTCATCACGGCTTGGCCATGCCGGACGGCAGCCACTGGGCGGAGCATTTGCTGGTGCATGCAGCGACCGAGGCGAGGGGACAGGCCGGCCAGCGCGACCGGGCCGTCGGTCCCAGCGCAAGCTGCATGGAAGCGCTGCTGTCTGAAACCGGCCTGCCGCCGCAGGCGCTGCTGCTGGCGGCGTTTACCGTGCCGGCCGAGGTGTACTCCTGGGTGCGGCGGGCCGCGTTGCTGGTGACCGACCTGCCAGGTTTTCCAGAGCAGCTGCAGCGCAACCTGGCGCTGGTGCGGCCGCTGCTGTCCGCGCCGTCGGCGGAGCAGCGCGCCCTGCTGGCCGAACTGCTGGCGCAGGCCGATCCGGCCACACTGGCCGAACTGGCGCCCGAAGTCACCGAGTTTGCCACCTGCGGCAGCAAGCAGGTGCGGGGCGCAGCCGAAGCGCTGCTGTTCAAGGGCGGCATGCTGCTGGTACCGGCACTGCACAAGCTGGCCGTCAAGGGGAAGACCGAGCAGCGTTTGCATGCGCTGCGCGGCTTGTGGCTGATCGCCGGCCAGCAGGGCGACGCCGGACTGCGGGCGGCCGCGCTCGCGCTGGCCCAGGCGGACAAGGCCGGCGCGGTGCAGGCGCTGGCCGCCGAATGGAGCAGCAGCGCCGCCGCAGCAGCGGCGCCGCCCGCCGCGCGGCCAGCCATGCAGTGGTCGCTGCCGTTGACAGCGGAACTGGACGCGGCCCTGGCCGACCTCGCGGACGCTATATATATAGCGGTGCGCGAACGCAACGATGAAGCGATACAGGAGTCCGGAAAGAAAGGCGCGCCGCCGCTGGAATTGTGGGATTACCTCACCGATGCCGACGCCGCCGCCTTGCGCGGCTTCCTGGGCGAGCACGCCCTGGCGGCGCCGCCGCTCGAAGGACGCTATGGCTGGAGCCCGTTCGGCGAACCGCTGCAGGCCTTCGCCGCCAGGCCGGGCGTCACGCCGGCAGCCGTGGTCAAGCTGCTGCTGGCGTTTGCCCCCGCCAAGGCCGCGGCCGGGAAGATCCTGGTCAAATTGCTGGAAACGGCGCATCGTGCCAATGGCAGGCCGTCGCTGCTTGAATTGCAGCAGTTGCTCGAACCGGCCGGCGTCACGGCCGAACAGGTGTTCGACGATTATTTCCACACTTGGAGCGGCTTGCAGTTCGACTGGCTGCCGCACGAAATCTGGCCTTTCCTGGAGCAGCACCAGGACCTGGTGCGCCGCAAGCTGGCAGCGCCTGCCGAAGACCGCTATGGTTTCGACCGCATGAAGCTGTACCGCGCCCTTGCCATGCTGCCGCGCATGGGAGCGGCCTATGCCGACGTGCTGTTCGAGCAGGCGCTGGGGGCGCAAAAATCCTGGCGCTTGCCGGCGCAGGACGCGCTGGCTGCTTTCGAGGGCAAGGTGGAGCGCATCCTGGCGGCTCTGGCAAGCAGCAAGGCCGATGCGCGCACGGCCGCCGCGAACTGGCTGATGCGGCTGAACCACGCGCCGGCGGTGGCCGCGCTGGAAGCGGCCGTGGCCAGGGAAAAGCACGATGTGGCCAAGGGCGCCATGCTGGACGCCTTGCAGCGCTTCGGCCAGCCGGTTGAAAAGTACCTGGACCCCGACGCGCTGCTCAAGGAGGCGAGGAAAACGCTGCAGAAGGACATACACCAGGACCTGGCCTGGTTCCCCTGGGGCGCCATGCCGCAAGTGGCGTGGGCCGGCAGCGCTGCTCCGGTTGCGCCGGATATCCTGAAATTTCTGCTGGTGCAGGCCTTCAAACAGAAGAATCCCGAGCCGAACGCGGTGCTGCGCAAGTTCTGCGGCATGTTCGAGCCGGCCGGGCGCGACTGTTTCGGCCAGTTCGTGCTGGAATGCTGGCTGGCGCAGGATGTGAGCACCGTCTCGCAGGCCGATGCCGCCGCCATGGCGATACACGACGGCCGCGCGCTGCACGCCGACATGCAGCAGATCCCGGGGTTGTACCAGGGACATCCGATGGAGGGCCGTTCCGAGCCGGAACTGATCGCCTGGTGCCTGAAACAGCGATTGTCGCAGCCGGCCGGAAACGCCGTTGCCAGCAAAGGCGTATTGGCCGTGGCTGCGGCCTGCGCCGGGGCGCGCGCCGCAGCGCCGGTGGAGCGCTACCTGAAAGCCTGGTACGGCACCCGCCCTTCCCAGGGCAAGTCCCTGATCGCCATGCTGGCCTGGATCGACCAGCCGTCTGTCATCCAGCTGGTGCTGGCCGTGGGCAGCCGCTTCCGCACCCGCAGCTTCCAGGAGGAAGCCAGCCGTCAGATCGAGGCGCTGGCCGAGCGCAAGGGATGGAGCGTAGCCGAACTGGCCGACCGCACCGTGCCGGGAGCGGGATTCGACGAGGCTGGCGTGCTCGAGCTGCCGTTCGGAGCGGGCGAAGGCAGCCGCGTGTTCACTGCGCGCCTCGGCCCGGACTTCAAGGTGGCGCTGTTCAATGAGGAAGGCAAGGCCATCGCCGCGCTGCCGGAGCCGCGCGCGGGCGAGGATGCCGCACTGGCCAAGGACGCCAGGTCCGCGCTGGCGGCTGCGAAAAAGGAGCTCAAGACGGTCGTGTCGCAGCAGGCCGACCGCTTGTACGAAGCGCTGTGCCTCGAGCGGGAGTGGCAGTTCGAGGACTGGCAGCTGTACCTGAACCGGCACCCCATCGTGCGGCGCCTGGCGCAGCAGCTGGTCTGGGCCGAGGTCGAGGGCGCAGAGGGCGGCGCGCGCGTGGTGCGGACCTTCCGCCCGCTTGACGACGGCACGCTCACCAGCCGGCACGAGGAAGCCGTGCGGCCCGCGCCGGCCGCGCGCATCCGGCTGGCACACGATACCATCCTGGCGCAAGAGGAAGTGGCCGGATGGCTGGCCCACCTTGCCGACTACGAGGTGGCCGCGCTGTTCCCGCAGCTTGGCAAGGGCGTCTATGCCTTGCCGGAAGCGCTGCGGCACGCGGCCGGCATCGACGACTTCAAGGGCCACGCCATCAAGGCCTTTGCCTTGCGCACCCGTGCGCAGAAGCTAGGCTATGCGCGCGGCGCCACGCAGGACGGCGGCTGGTTCTATTCCTACGACAGGCGCTTCGCTGCGCTGGGCCTGACCGCGCATGTCGAATTTACGGGAAACAGCCTGCCCGAGGCGGACCGGGAGACCGTGCTGACGCGGCTGTCGTTTACCGACAACCGCAGCGGCTCGGCGGCGCCGCTGGGCAAAATTCCCGCCGTGCTGCTGTCCGAGTGCTATCACGACATGCGGCTGCTGGCCGCCGCCGGCAGCGGCCATACCGAGAAGCGGGAAGCCAATGTAGAATGAGGGCAACATGTCCGATTTGCTAACGGCCGGACCATTTTTGAGGAGCGACAATGCGCAGTGCAGCAGTGCAGGAGCAACAGGCGGCCCCGCCGGACCACGACAACGCCGCCGCGTGGCTGGTGCATTTGCGGCGCGCGCTTGAAGGGCTGGACCAGCGTCCCGGCGCACGCGCCGGGCTGGCGGCCGACATCGAATCCTACCTGCTGCGCGGCGAGCCGCGCGCCGTGCTGGGCGAGGCGACCTGGCTGTCGCCGGTCAGCAGCCAGTTGCACCTGGATGTCGACCGCGAAGAGGCTGGCCGGGACGAACTGGGGCGTTTCTACCAGGCCCTGTGCCAGGCCGGCAGCGCCACGGGTTTGCGTTGGGCGCACCTGCTGGAGGCGGCCGGCACCGACGCCGGCGTTGAGTGCTATGGCATCGTCATGCCGGACGGCAGCCACTGGGCCGAGGCCTTGATGACACACGCGCGAGGCCTTATCTGCCGTGGGTTACGCTGGCCCACGCCAGCCATGCGGGGCCTGAGCGCGGCCGGAGTCGAGGGCCTGCTGACCGAGGCCGGGCTTGCGGCGGACGCCTTGCTGCTGGGCGTCTTCGGCACACCGGCGGAGCACAATTTCTACACCGGGCACCGTGTGCCCGGCGTGACGGAGCTTGAAGGGTATGCGGACTACGTGCAGCGGCACGTGGAGTCGGTAAGGCCATTGCTGGATGCCGGCGACACCAAGCGGCGCGTGATGAGCATGGAACTACTAAGGCCATGCGGCGACGCGACGCTGGCCGCCCTTGCTCCCGAACTGGCGGGCCTGGCCACCTGCGGCAGCAAGCAGGTGCGCGTTGCAGCCGAACCGCTGGCGCGCAGGGCCGCAATAGCGGTATCGCCCGAGCTGGTGAGGCTGGCAACGAGTGGCAAGCCGGACCAGCGCCTGCACGCGTTGCGGCTGCTGCGGCAGGTGGGCGCGGATCGCGGCGATGCGGCCCTGATGGAACAGGCACGCGGCCTGGCCGCAGCCGACAAGGCCGCAACCGTGCAAGCCTTGCTGGGCGAATGGGAAAGCGCGGCCGTGCCGCACAGCGACGCCTGCGCGTACACGATGCCGGTGATCGGCTGGTCCACGGCGCTGACGCCTGAACTGGATGCCGCGCTGGAGGCATTGTGGGCAAGCATCGGCGAGCGCATCGTGCTGCGCAACCAGGAGCGCACCGAGTGGCACGCGAAGTCGGCGGCCCGTGGCCACAACTGGAAACTGGAGCTGGAACCGCCGCTGCCTGCGTCCAGCCTGGAGCGCCTGCGGGCCTATCTTGCCGAGGCAGGCAGTGCCGGGCGCCCCGGCGCAGGCATCTGCGAGCTGCATTTTTCCAGCGATGCGCTGGCGACGTTTGCCGTTCAGCCGGGCGTGACGCCGGCGGTACTGGCCAAGACGGCCATGACGTTCACGGAAAAGCGCGACGTCCTGCTCAATTCCAATGTGACGCCGGCGTTCGATGCGCTGTACCGCGCCACCGGCCATCCCACGCTGCTGGAATACCAGCTGCTGGCCGAAGGGGCGGGGAGCACCGCGCGCGATGTGCTGGACAATTACTGCGCTGGCTGGTGCGCGGTCGGCGCCAACATGGCTGCCGAAGATGTGTGGCCCTTCCTCGCCCATAACCGGGATTTGCTGGTTCAGCGCATCCTCTCTCCGGGCGACGACGACTACCGTTTCGAGCGCCGCAAGCTGTATGCGGCGCTGAAGACTTTCCCGGTGCTGCCGCCGCAGGTCGCCGATGCCCTGTTCGAGCTGGCGTTGAGCTCCTTGAAGAGCGCGCGTCCCGGTGCGCAGGAAGCGCTGGACGGCTTTCCGGGCAAGGAAGCACGCATCACGGCCGCACTGGCCAGCGGCAAGGCCGAGGTACGTGCGGTCGCCGCGCAGTGGCTGATGCGGCTCGGCCACAGCGCCGCCGTGCCGCAGCTCGAAGCGGCCGTAGCGAAAGAGAAGCACGACCTGGCCAAGGGCGCCATGCTGGACGCGTTGCAGCGCTTCGGCCAGCCGGTGGAAAAATACCTGGACCGCGCAGCGCTGCTGAAGGAAGCCGGCAAGACGCTGGAGAAGGGCATCCACAAGGACTTGGCATGGTTCCCCTGGGAGCACCTGCCGGCGGTGGCGTGGGCCGACAACGGCACCGCCGTGCCGCATGAGGTGCTGAAGCTGCTGCTGGTGCAGGCCTTCAAGCAGAAGTCCCCGGAACCCAACGCGGTGCTGCGCAAATTTTGCGTCATGTTCGCGCCGCAGGGCCGGGAGGCGCTGGGGCAGTTCGTGCTGGAGGCGTGGCTGGAGGAGGACGTGCGGCCGATACCGGCCTCGGTGGCCGCCGAACTGGCCGCCTCGGACGGCGCTACGCTACTTCACGGCATGCAGAACTGGCCGCAATACTACGAGAACCATCCTTTGCTGGGGCGGCCGCTGCCGGACCTGGTGGCCAGCGCGCTGCCGCGCCGGCTGCGCCAGCCGGCCGGCAGCGCCATTGCCAGCAAGGGCCTGCTGGCGATAGCGTCGGCCTGCGCGGGCGGGCGCGCGGCCGCGCCGGTGGCGGCTTACCTGAAGCAGTGGTACGGTACCCGCGCTGCGCACGGCAAGGCGCTGATCGCCATGCTGGCCTGGATCGATCATCCCGGCGCCACCCAGCTGATGCTGTCGGTGGGGAACCGCTTCCGCACCCGCAGCTTCCAGGAGGAAGCCACGCTGCAGGCCGAGGCGCTGGCCGAGCGCAAGGGCTGGACGCTGTCGGAACTGGCCGATCGCACCATCCCCGCCGGCGGCTTCGACGAACACGGCGTGCTGGAGCTGAGCTACGGCGAGCGCGCGTTTACCGCGCGCCTCATGCCCGACTTCAAGGTTGAGCTGTTCAATCCGGAAGGCAAAGCCATCGGCGCGCTGCCCGAGCCGCGCGCCGACGACGACGCGGCGCTGGCCAAGGAGTCCAAGGCGGCGCTGTCGGCTGCGAAGAAGGAAATCAAGGGCATCGTCAAATTGCAGGGCGAGCGCCTGTACGAAGCGCTGTGCACGGAGCGCGACTGGGCTTTCGAGGACTGGCAGCAGTACTTGAACCAGCACGCCATCGTGCGCCGCCTGATCCAGCGCCTGGTGTGGGTGGAAATGCAAGACGGCGTGGCCGTGCGTTCGTTCCGGCCGCTGGACGATGGCACGCTCACCGACCGCGATGACAATCCGGTATCGCTGGCCCCGGCCGCCCGCATTCGCGTCGCGCACGATTCCTGCCTGCCGGCCGAAGAGGTGGCGGGCTGGCTGCAGCACATGGCCGACTACGAAGTGGCGCCGCTGTTCCAGCAGCTGGGCAAAGGCGTCTACTCGCTGCCGCAGGGGCAGCAGGACGCCACCGGCATCGAGGACCACAAGGGCCATATGATAGAGACCTTCGCATTGCGCAACCGCGCGCTCAAGCTGGGCTACACGCGCGGCGCCGCGGAGGACGGCGGCTGGTTCTATGTCTACGAGAAGCGCTTTCCCACGCAAGGGGTGACCGCGCTGATCGAATTCACCGGCAACGGCCTGCCCGAGGAGAACCGCAAGGTGGCGCTGCTGAAGGTCGCCTTTGCCGGCCCGGGCGGCGGGCGCGGCGGGGCGGCGGGCCTGCCCCTGAGTTCGATCCCGAAAGTGCTGATCTCCGAGTGCTACAACGACATGCGCCTGATTGCTTCCGACGGCAGCGGCTTCCATGCCGACTGGCAGTCGCTCAGTAACTACTAAAACAAGCAGCAAAGCGAGCCTTGATGAATACCATTCCACCTGTATTTCCGCAAGGCACGGAGCCGCATCGTGCGGTGCTGCGCGCCCCGGCCGAGCAAGTGCACGCGGCCGACCTGGCCCGCCTGGCCGAACGCGACAGCGGGCCGCGCCCGCCGGGCTGGCGGATGTCGCCGCGCGCAGTGCGCAGTTTCATCATCGGCGACGACAGGCTGGACGTACGCCGCAAGTTCTACGGCGACGACGCCCTGATCGACCGTTGCATCGTCACGCTGATGAGTCAGCGCGGCCTGCTGCTGGTGGGCGAGCCCGGAACGGCCAAATCCATGCTGTCGGAACTGCTGGCGGCGGCCATCTCGGGGCAATCGGCGTGCACCGTCCAGGGCACGGCCGGCACTTCCGAAGAGCAGATCAAGTACAGCTGGAACTACGCGCTGCTGCTGGCGGAAGGGCCGACGCAGCGCGCGCTGGTGCCCGGGCCGATGTACCAGGCCATGCGCGGCGGCTGGCTGTGCCGCTTCGAGGAAGTGACGCGGGTGCAGCCCGAGATCCAGGACTGTTTAATCAGCCTGCTGTCCGACAAGGTGATCCACGTGGCCGAGCTGAACGGCGAGGATGGCACGCTGTACGCTGCCAGGGGCTTCAATGTGCTGGCCACGGCCAACCTCCGGGACCGGGGCGTGCATGAAATGTCCAGCGCCCTGAAGCGCCGCTTCAATTTTGAAACGGTGCGGCCGATCGCGGACCGGCAGCTGGAACTGAAACTGGTGCGCGAGCAGACCGAGGCCTTGTTGCGGCACGCGCAGGTGGAGGTCGAGCTGGCGCCGGAAGTGATGGAGCTGCTGGTGACGGCGTTCCAGGACATGCGGGAGGGCGCGACGGCGGAAGGCGTGGTGCTGGAGCGCGCGACGGCGGTGATGTCGTCCGCCGAAGCGGTGGCGGTGGCTTACGCGGCTTGCCTGGACGCCCACTATTTCGGCGACGGCGCCGTGGGCGGGGAGCACGTGGCGCGCCAGCTGATCGGCACGGTACTGAAGGACAATCCCGACGACGGCAAGAAGCTGCGCCATTACTTCGACGTGGTGGTCAAGCAGCGCGCCCAGCGCAGCGCGCAATGGAAGCGCGTGCTCGAAGCGCGCCGGGAACTGGAGCGCTGATGACGCATCCGGCGGACCCGCCTGGCGTGGCTGCGCTTGCCGAGGCCATGCTGGACGTGCCTGGCCTGACCCGGTTGGGCGAGTCCTTGCTGTCCGACGAGCTGGTGCTGTTCCCCGTGCGTCACCACAGTCCCGCCTGCGCGCTGCAGCTGCAGCGGCTGTTCGCCGCGCGCGGTCCGAGCATGGTGCTGGTGGAGGGGCCGGCGTCCTTCACGCCGCTGATACCGGCGCTGACGGCGCCGGAAGCGCAGGCCCCGCTGGCAATCTACACCTACGCCGTGCTGCAGGGCGGGCAGCGCCATGCTGCCTACTATCCATTTTGCGACTATTCGCCGGAGTTGCTGGCGCTGCGCGAGGCGCGCCGGCTGGGCATACCGGCGCGCTTTGTCGACCTCGATTTCGTCCAGCAGCTCCGCTTCAGCGCGGCGCACGACGATGGGCCCGACAGCGGCGGGCGTTCGCTGCTGGATGAACGGCACTACCGGCACAGCCGGTACCTCGCTGAACTGGCCAGCCGCGCCGGCTGCCGCGACCACGAGGAATTGTGGGAGCACCTGTTCGAACAGCCCGCGCCCGGCCTGGCGCTGGAGCAGCACGTCGCGAACGTGGCGGCCTATTGCGCACTGGCCCGTGCCAACGCATCCAGCGAGGAATTGATGGCGGACGGCACGCTGGCGCGGGAAGATGGCATGGCCGCCCGCATCCTTTCGGCGCTGTCCGAGCGCCGCCGGGGAGACGGGCCGGTGGTCGCCGTGCTTGGGGGCTTTCATGCCGTCGCCATGCCGGCGCTGCTGCAAGAGCGCCGCCTGCAAGCCGGCCGGTTTCCGCAAGCAGCGGAAACCGGCGTGCTGGACGCCGCCGACGCCCTGATCCGCTACAGCTTTGAACGACTGGACCGCTTGAACGGCTATGCGGCCGGCATCACCTCGCCCGGCTGGCACCAGCGCATCTGGGACCTGTTGCAGAAGCACGAGCGCGCAGGCGTGGCGGGCAAAGCGCGGGTGCGGCAGGAAGCCGCGCTGTCCACCCTGTACGAGCTGGCCGCGCAACTGCGCGACAGCCACGGCGTCGCAGTTCCCATGCCCGCGCTGGCGGCCGCCTATGAACAGGCGCTTGGCCTGGCCGCACTGCGCGGCCGCTCCGGGCCGGTGCGGGACGACGTGATGGACGCCGTCACCAGTTGCTATATCAAGGGCGACGCGGACGCGGAAGGCCGCCTGGTGCGCCAGGCAGCGCAGCGCTTGATGTGCGGCGAGCGCATGGGGACGGCGCCGCCCGGTGGCGCAGCACCGCCGCTGGTGCGCGACGTGGAGCAGCGGGCGCTGCGGCAGCGGCTCAAACTGCAGGCGGGCGGCATCCGGCGCGTGGTGCTGGACATTTACCGCCGCAGCGAACACCGCGCCACCAGCCGTCTGCTGCACGGTCTGGCCCTGCTTGAGGTGCCATTCGCTGTGCGCACGGCGGGGCCGGATTTCGTTGCCGGGCATGGGCTGGAGCGCTTGCAGGAGCACTGGGAGTACGCCTATACGCCGATGACGGAGGCGGCCCTGGTGGAAGCCTCGGTCTACGGCATGACACTGCCGCAGGCCGTCGCCAGCCGCTACGCGGCACAGCTGCAGCGCCTGCACGACAACGGCGCGGCGGATGCCGCGGCGGCCGCCGGCGCCCTGGCGCAAGGGTGCGTGTTGGGCTTGCATGCCGAGCTGCCGCGCGTACTGGCCTTGCTGCGCCAGTCGGTGGCGGCGGATGCGCGGTACGAACGCGTCACCAGCGCCGCTGTCGCCATCGCCCTGCTGTGGGAGGCGCGCGAACCGCTGGAAGCGCGGCACGCAAGCGAACTGCCGCTGGTGTTGGGCGCCGCCTACGAACGGGCCATCTACCTGGCCACGGCCAGCGCCAGCGATCCTGCCGGCGGTGCTGCAGGCAGTTCGGGTGGCGGCGCAGCGCACGACGCGCAGGCTTCTGCGCTGATGCGCTTGCGGGAACTGCTTGCCAGCGAGGCCGGCCGGGGGCTGGACGCTGCACTATTCTGGAACATGGCGCAACATGCTTTCCGCCGCCATCCCTCCGCCATGCTGCGCGGCGCCGCCGCAGGCGTGCTGTTCGGCGGCGGATACCTGGATGACGCCGCGCTGGCGGCCTCGCTGCGCGGCCACCTGGAAGGCTTGCTGGCGCCGCCCGAAGCCGTGGCCTTCCTGCGTGGCTTGCTGAGCAGTGCGCGCGAGGCGGCCTGGCAGCTGCCGGCCTTGCTGGAATCGGTCAACGGCATGCTGGCGCGCTGGCCGGAGGCCGAGTTCATCGGCTGCCTGCCGGAACTGCGCCTGGCCTTCGCCGCCATGACGCCGCGCGAGACCTGCCGCATCGCCGAAGCGGTGGCCGCGCTGCACGGCGGACAGAGTCTTGGCCAGCTGGTCCACCACGGCGTAACGGAGCGCCAGTTGCAGGCCAATCTCGCGCTGTCGCAGGCGGTGCGCACAGCGCTGGAGCAGGATGGCCTGGCCGGATGGGGAGCGGGGCATGACTAGCCAGCGCTGGCGCCTGGTGCTGGGCAAATACGCCGAAGACAGCTTGCCGGGCGGGGCCCTGGAGGGGGCGCATAGCCGCATGGACCAGGCGCTGGAGTATCTTTACGGCCGCGAATACGGCGGCCGGGGCGTGCGTCCAGGCTCCCTGGACGCGACCCAGCTTACGGTGGTGAACTGGCTGGGCGAGGTGCGCGCGCTGTTCCCGCGCGAGACGGTGGAAATCATCGAGAAGCACGCGCTGGACCGTTACGGCATGACCGAGCTGGTGACCGATCCCGACACGCTGGCGCGGCTGGAGCCCAACCAACAGCTGCTGCGCACCTTGCTGGCTTTGCGCGGCCATCTGAAAGGCGAGGTGCTGGACATGGCGCGCCGCATCGTGCGACAGGTGGTGGAGGAAATCCGCCGCAAGCTGGAGCCGGAAGTGCGCCGGACCCTGTCCGGCCGCCGCAACCGGTTCCGCCATTCGCCCATGGCACAGGCCAGCAATTTCGACGCGGCAGGCACCTTGCGCCGCAACCTGAAGCACTACAGCCTGGAACGGCGCCAGATCGTGCTGGAGCAGTTGCTGTTCTTTGAACGCAACGCGCGCCGTCTTCCTTGGGACATCATCCTGTGCGTGGACCAGAGTGGCAGCATGGCCGATTCGGTGATCCACAGCGCGGTGATGGCGGGCATATTGGCGGGTTTGCCGGCCTTCCGCGTCAAGCTGGTGGTATTCGATACCAGCGTAGTGGACCTGTCCGAGGCGGCGGACGATCCGGTGGAAACGCTGATGCGCGTGCAGTTGGGCGGCGGCACGGATATCGGCCAGGCGCTGCGCTATTGCAGCCAGCTGGTTGAAAATCCGCTGCGCACGGTGCTGGTACTGGTGACGGACTTTTGCGAAGGGGCGCCGCCGGGCGAACTGGTACGCGCAGTGCAGAAGCTGGCCGAAGCCCGCGTGCGGCTGCTTGGACTGGCGGCGCTGGACGGCAGCGCCAATCCGGTCTATGACAGACAGATGGCCGACACGCTGGCGGCATCCGGCATGGAGATCGCCGCGCTGACGCCGCAGCGCCTGGCGCACTGGCTGGTGAAGGTGGTCTCGTGAGCACGCGCCATCCTTTGCTCGGCGCGCTGGCGGCCCAGCTGGCGCGCTTTGACGACGACGCCTGGGTTGCGCTGGCAAATCGCGGCCTGTTGCGCCGCGCGCTGAAGGACCTGGAGACGCAGCAAGCCGAGATTGTGGATGACGGCGGTGCCGACCCGGCCACGCTGGCGGTGAGCATGGGCGGGCAGCGCATCCTGTTCGACGTGCGCGGGCCGGCGCAGGCGCGCTGCAGCTGCCCGGCGGCCGGCGTCTGCCAGCACATCCTGGCTGCCGCGATCGGTCTGCAGCGGATCACGGCCGGTACGCTGTCCACGGCTCCTGCGCCGCCTGGCGTGCCTCTGCCGGCCCAGGCGCCAGCCGGGGAAGGACAGGCCGAATCGGGTGACGGGCCCGTGGCGGCAGCGGACCCGGATGGTCTGGATCTCCTCGCCGCGGAGCTGCTCGCCTTGCCGGCCGAGGCCCTGACGGCGCACGCGGGCTTGGCCGGCTATCGATGGGCGTGGGAGTACGTCCAGGCGCTGGACCTGCGGCGCGGCCTGACGGTGTCCGGCGACCGCAGCATCGTGCTGGCGCTGCGCCATCCCCGTATCACCTTGCGCTACATGGGCGGCGGGCTGGCGGCGATGGTAGCCGGCAGCGCCACGACACACTTGCCCCGGATCCAGGTCGCCGCGGCGCTGGCCTTCCGCCGCCTGAACGGGGTCGAGGATGCGCCCGCCGCCGCACGGTCCGCCAAACCGTCCGCCACACTGTCCGCTTCGTCCGCCGCCGACGCCCCGCGCAGGCCGCCGCTGCAATCCAGGCAGGATGAATCGCGGCGCAGGCTGCTCGCGGCGGTGTGCGGCGCCGCCGAGGATTGCTTGAGCCTGGGCCTGTCGCACCTGTCCGACAACACGCAGCAACGCTTCAACACCCTGGCCGTGTGGGCGCAGGGCGCGGACTGTTACCGCCTGGCGCTGCTGCTGCGCCGGATCGCCGACCATGCGGCTGCGTTGCTGGCGCGCGGCGCCGGCGCCGACGAGCACCGGCTGCTGGAGCAGCTTGCACTGGCCGTCGGGCTGGCGCGCGCGCTGCAGGCGGCGGGCGAGCGGCCGCCGCAGCATTTGCTGGGCAGGGCGCGCAGCAGTTACGAGGGCGGCGGCACGCTGGATTTGCTGGGCCTGGGCGCGCACGCATGGCGCACGCCGGCCGGATACACCGGTTTGACGATGCTGTTCTGGTCCGAGTCCAGCCGCGAGTTCACCGCCTGCACCGAGGCACGCCCGGTACTGCAACGGGGGTTCAATCCGCTTGCGCGCTACCGCGCACCGGGGCCCTGGCAGGGCCTGCACGCGCCGGCGGCGGCGACCGGGCGGCTGGTCCGGCTGGTCAATCCGCAGCTCAACGACACGGGCCGGCTGTCGCCCGCCGAGCGCACCACAGCCAGCGTGGAGACAGCGGCTGGCTTCGCGGCCCGTCTGCCGGCGCGCGCGCGCTGGGCCGATATCGCGGCGCAGCGGGCGCAGTGGGGACGCAGTCTGCTGGCGGAACCGGACCCGATGCGCGACTGGTGCGTGCTGGCGCCGCGCCGCTGGGGCTTGCCCGTGTTCGACGCGGCCCGCCAGACGCTGTGCTGGACGGTGTATGACAGCCTGGATGCGCCGCTGGTGCTGGAACTGGCGTATTCGCCCTTCAACATGGCGGCCATCGAACGCATCGAGCTGCATGCGGCGCGCGGAATCGCGCCGGGCACGCTGCTGGTGGCGCGAATCGCCGATACGGCCGGGGGGCTGCTGGGCGAGCCGCTCAGCCTGGTATTGCAGGGCGACGATGGCATGCCGGTGGATTGCCTGCACTTTCCGCAGCCCGAGGCCGGCGCGGTCGCCGCAGCCGAGGGGGCTTTGCCCGCCGGGCCGCGCGGATCGGCAGCGGCAGTGGCAGGCAGCGCACGCCTGTCGCGCGGGCCGCAGCCTGCGCTGCAGCCGCTGCGCGAGTTCCGGCACTGGCTGAACCGGCAGGCCGAGCGCGGGCTGCAGGAGCACAGGCTGCCGGCCTTCGGCCGCGAGTACGCCGTCCGCAGTGCGCAGCTTGCCGCCCAAGGCCACTCGCTGTTTCAGCGCGGCGGGCCGGCAACGCCGGAGTTGCTGCTGTGGGCCTGCTATCGCTGCATGCAGCTCGACCAGCTGGCCGAGCACAGGCCCGCTGGCGCAGACCCGGACAGCTAGCGGAGCAGCCCCGGACCGGGGCGCCGTGCGCTGTCGCCCATGCGGAACTCGCCCACCAGCGCCACCAGCATGGCGGCCTGGTCCTGCAGGCTTTCGGCAGCGGCCGCCGCCTGTTCCACCAGCGCCGCATTCTGCTGGGTCACATCGTCCATCTGCACGATGGCCTGGTTGACCTGGGCGATGCCGGTGCTCTGCTCGGCGCTGGCGTTGGCGATTTCGCCGATAATGGATGTCACCCGGCCCACGCTGGCCACCACCTCGTCCATGGTGCTGCCGGCGTTGGCCACCAGCCTGCTGCCGGCCTCCACCTGCGCCACCGAGGCGTTGATCAGTTCCTTGATCTCCTTGGCGGCACTGGCGCTGCGCTGCGCCAGGTTGCGCACTTCAGAGGCCACGACCGCGAAACCGCGCCCCTGCTCGCCGGCGCGCGCCGCTTCCACGGCCGCGTTCAGCGCCAGGATATTGGTCTGGAAGGCGATGCCGTCGATCACGCTGATGATGTCCACCACCCGCCTTGACGAGTGGTTGATGGACTCCATGGTCTGCACCACTTGCGCCACCACGCCGCCGCCGCGCACCGCCACCTCGGAGGCGGAGGTGGCCAGCTGGCTGGCCTGGCGCGCATTGTCGGCGTTCTGCTTGACGGTGCTGGTCAGCTCTTCCATCGAGGCGGCGGTCTCCTCCAGCGAACTGGCTTGCTGCTCGGTGCGGGCCGACAATGCCGCGTTGCCCTGGCTGATCTCGGTGCTGGCGGTGGCCACGCTGCCGGAGGCCACGCACACCTGGGACAGCACGCCGTGGATCTTGCCGACGAACTGGTTGAAGCCGTTGCCGATGACGGCCAGTTCATCCTGGCCCTGCACGCTCAGGCGCGCGCCCAGGTCGGCATTGCCGCTGGCCAGGCCTGTCATGGCCGCGCCCAGTGTGCGCAGCGGACGCGTGAGGCGGTTGACCAGCATGATCAGCAGCGCCGCCGTGGCCAGCGCGCACAGCACCGACACCACCAGCGTATAGCCCAGCAGCTCGCGCGCCGGCGCCTTGGCCACGGCGCGCGGGAAGCTCAGCTTCACTGCCCATGGCGCGATGTCGGCGTGCAGGTACAGCGGCTGCAGCAGGTGCACCAGGCCGCTGGCGTCCTCGTATTGGTAGGGTTTGCCCTGGCGCACCTGCTCGATGCCGGCGGCAGGGATGTCGCTGGCCGGCTTGCCGGTGAGCTGCGCGTCCGGGTTGCTGGCGTACAGGCCGCCGTTCGACACCAGCGCCAGCTGGCCGCCTTCGATGGTCTTCAGTTCGGCCAAAATCTTGGCCAGCCGGGTCAGCATGAAGTCGGCGCTGGAGACGCCAATGAACTTGCCGTCCACCAGGATGGGTGCGACCAGCGACGCCATCAGCACGTCCTTGCCGTTGACAGGATAGGCATACGGCTCGGTGAAGTAGACCTTGCCGCTGCGCTTGGGAATGTCGTACCAGTCGTTGGCGCCGGGTTTGGGATCGAACACGATGGGTTCCACCGACACGGCCGAGCCATTCCGGGTCCAGTACGGCATGTAGCGGCCGGTGTCGTCGTAATGCGGCTTTTTGCCAGCGTAGTCGGCGTCCTTGCCGTCGAGGGCGTTCGGCTCGAAGGTGACAGCGGCGCCCAGCAGGTCTTCCGAGCCGAGCAAGGTGGCCTTGCTCATTTCGCCGATCTGCTCGCGCGCCAGCGGCACGCCGGCGGCCTTGGTTGCGCGCAGGGCGCCGCCGGCGTTGATCACGGCCGACAGGTTGCTGCCGATGCGGCCTTGCACGGCGGCGGCCGCTTCGCGCGCGGCGGTGTGGGCCAGCTCCATGGCGGCCGCTTCGGCCGAACTGCTGCTCTTGATGCCGGTGACGGTGGCCGTGACGGCCAGGCTGAGCACCACCAGCGCGGTGGCTGCGGCGCAGATTTTGGCGTTCAGGGACAGGGCGGCGTAGGCCTGCTTCGGACTCATGCTCATGCGTGTCGCCTTTCTTTAGAAGACTTTGGTGAGGGACAGGACTACCGTGCCGCGCGCGACGTTGGAGATGTCGAAGGCGCCGGACCGGTTCGGTATGCCCAGCGTGTAGATATCGTAGGCGTTGGTGGCGCCCTTGGCGCGGGTGTAGGCGCCGCTGATGCTCCAACCGTCCTCGAGCGCCTTGGTGAGGCCGACCTTGCCGTCCTTCCAGTCCCAGATGTGGTTGCCCGCGCCGGCCACGCGGCCGTCGCCGTAGTGCAGGTTCAGGGTGTGGCCGCCGCCCACTTCGACATTGGCGCCCAGGTCCAGGTAGCCGGTGCCGCGCGCGTCCGGAATGCCAAAGAAGTCGCGTGAAATGGTGCGGTTGTACTTGGCGTACAGGGCCCGGTAGGTCAGGCCCAGCGATACTTCGTTGTAGTGGTATCTGGTGCCCGTGGCGCGGTAGATGGCGTTCGGGTAGCGGTAAACGTAGAGCATGGCGCTGTAGCCGACGCCGCCCACGGCGCCGCTGTAGCCGCCGTAGATGTCCCACTCGACGGTAGCGCTTTCGACGAACTTGTCGCTGATGGCGGAGGCCCAGGTGCCGGCCGACAAGCCGCTGGGATGCACGTAGTCCAGCCCGCCTTGCAAGGCCGGCTTGTCCCAGGTCTGGCGGATGCCGCGCGAGACGTACTGGCTGGCCAGGGTGATGTTGGCAGTGACGGCCGGAACGGCCGGTGCCGGTGCATCGCCGGCTGCTGCGGATTCTGCCGCAGATGCCGCCTGGGCACACAGGCCGAGATAGAGCGCGGCACAGGCGTGCGCGCAGGTTTGGTGGTACGTCATGAAGATGCCCCTGGCTGAATTGTGTTAACTGCAAGCGGGGTTGGGGCTTGGCGTAGAGCAAAATTTTACAGGCTGGACAAGGAATTGGCGAATGGCCTGTTTACGGAACACAACAGTGTGTCAGGAAGTCTGCCGCGGCTCCATTGCCGCGCCGCCGGTGATCGCGGCGATCAGTGCGCGGCAGGCGGCGGACAGGCTGCGGTGCGGCGGATAGATCAGCGAAAAGCGGCGGCTGCGGCCCCAATGCTGCGGCAGCACCGGCACAAGCTCGCCGCTGCGCAGGCGCTCGTCGGCGATGAAGCGGTAAGTCTGGCAGATGCCCAGGCCCTGCCGGGCCAGCGTGACCACGCCCAGCACGTCGTCAGTGATGTGCATGCGCGCCGCAGGCAGCCAGTCCACGTCGCCGCCGCCATCGCGCAGCGGCCATGGCGCCGCCTTGCCGGTGCTGGGCATGGTGAACGGCAGGCAGGCGTGCCCGGCCAGGTCGGCTATGCTGGCGGGTGTGCCGGCGCGGGCCAGGTAGCCGGGCGAGGCCACCAGGCACAGTTGCGCATCTTCCAGCGGCCGGGCGATCAGGCCGCTATCGGGCAGCGTGCCCTGGCGGATGGCCATGTCATAGCCTTCCTGCACCAGGTCCACATTGCGGTTGGAGATGCTCAGTTCGACCAGGACGCGCGGATGCTGCTCCATGAACGGCTGCAGCAGCGCCGGCAGGCGGTAGTGGCCGTAGGTGGTGGGGGCGCTCAGGCGCACGGTGCCGGACAGTTCGCCGCCCTGGTCGCGCATCGAGCGTTCGGCGTCCGCCATCAGGCCGAAGGCGCTGCGGGCCTGGTCCAGGTAAGCCTTCCCCGCGTCGGTCAGACTGAGGCGGCGGGTGGTGCGGCGCATCAGTTGCACGCCCAGGCGGGCTTCCAGCCGGGCCACCGCGCGGCTCAGCACGGAGGCGGTCGTGCCCAGGGACACTGCGGCGGCGCTGATGGTGCCCTTGTCGGCGATGACGAGGAAGGCTTCCACGTCGCCCAGGTAGTCGAATTGGCGAGGCATTAAGCTCTTTCAAGAACAAATGATTTGAATTGGTGGCAGTTTATTGTCTCTGGCAATGGGAATAGAGTAGCGCTTATCCACTTAGCCCACAAGGAGTTTTGCCATGAAAGCTGTCATTCCTACCGCTGCTGCCCTTGCCTCGGCCGCCGTGCTCGGCCTTTGCGCCGCCGGCGCGCAAGCCGCCAACGTGCTGGTTGTGTTGTCGGACGCGTCGACGCTGGCGTTGCGCGGCCAGCGCGTCTATGAAACCGGCTTCTACGCCAACGAACTGATGCAGCCTGTCAAAAAACTGATGGACGCCGGCCACAGCATCACGTTCGCCACACCGCTGGGCAAGGCGCCCGCCGTCGACCGCAATTCGCTGGACGCCTCGCTGTTCGGCGGCGAAGCAGCCATGCGGGAACATCTGGCGCTGCTGGCGCAGCTCAAGCTGACCTCGGTATCCGCCTCGCCGGTGCTCAGCCTGGCCCGCGTGGAGCAGGGCGGCTACGCCCAGTATGACGCGGTCTATATACCGGGCGGCCACGCGCCGATGCAGGATTTGATCCGCAGCCCGGCGGTCGGCCGTTTGCTGGCCCATTTCCACAGCAGCGCCAAGCCTACCGCGCTGGTCTGCCACGGCCCGGCCGCGCTGGTGGCCGCGCTGGACCAGCCCGAAGCATTCGTTGCCAAGCTGGAATCGGGCGCCAGGGTGGACGGCAAGGGCTGGATCTATGCCGGCTACCGCATGACGGTGATCAGCAATGCGGAAGAGGAGGCCGGCAAGGGCTACCTGAATGGCGGCGTGATGAAACTGACGCCGCAGACGGCGCTGGAGCGCGCGGGCGGCAAGTACAGCAGCGGCCCGAACTGGGCGCCGCATATCGTTTCGGACCGCGAACTGATCACCGGCCAGAATCCGGCCTCGGCCGTCGGTGTGGCCGATCTGCTACTGGCCCGCTTGCCGGCAGCCGCACTGAACACTACTAAATAGCGGATTGGTATTAACATTTTGGCCCGGCTCGTGCTACTATTTCCAGCACTGTCCAGAACAGCGTACCAAGCGCCCAAACCGCAGCGCGTCCTCCGTGCAGAGCAAGCACATGCCTACCCAGCTCCGTAGGCAGCCCGAGGGAGTCAGTACTATGAGCAGCTGCAAGCGAAACAACCACGACCTGGCCAAGGTGATCGAAGAGGGCCGGCGTATAGACGCGGCCCAAGGCGCCGCGAACGCCTGGGCCTACCTGCTGGCCCATTCCGTCGACCCCAAGACCATACTGCGCGTCCTCACCGGCAATGCCGTGCGGCGCGACGCCGGTTTGCACTAGCGGGCAGGGATGCCGGCCGCTGCGGCAGGCTCACCGCCGACCAGGCGTTTCATGGCTTGGGACACCGCGCCCATTTTGTCGTCCTGCTGGTTGATATCCGAGCAACTTTCCTGCAGCGTTCTTTCGGAGGACTGCGCCGGATAGCGGCCCAACAGGCTGGAGCAGTCACAGCGCAGGCGGGCCTTCAGCTTCTTCGACTTGCGCTCCCTTAGCTCGGCGACCCAGCAGCTGTCGGCGCAGCCGCACGATTTGTAGGTCAGCACTTCCGATGCTACCGCCCACGGCACGGCATAGGTGGCTGGGGCACTGCTCGCCGAGGCGGGGTTGGCAAGCGTCAGAAGCAGCAGGGCGGCGAACAATCTCAGGGACATATTTTCCGGATTTTCATATCGGCGGCAAACGGCGCCTTCGAAAGCCAGGGGCCCGCGGCTTGTGCCGGGAGCCCCTGGGATGCTGGCTGTTCAGGCGGCGGCGCTTAGTCGCGGATTTCCAGCGCGCGGTTCAGGCTCAGTGCGGCCAGGGAGCCGACAGCGCCGGACAGCAGGTACAGGCTGACATAGGCCAGGCCGAAGTTGGCCGACAAGCCCAGCGCCACCAGCGGGGCGAAGCCCGCGCCCACCAGCCAGGCCAGGTCGGACGTCAGGGCCGCGCCGGTGTAGCGGTACTTGGTCTGGAAGTTGGCGGTCACGGCGCCGGCGGCCTGGCCGTACGACAGGCCCAGCAGCAGGAAGCCCACCATCAGGAAGATGTTCTGGCCGCTCTCGCCGCCGTCCATCAGCATCGGCACGAAGCCGCTGAACACGGCGATCAGCGCGGCCAGGGTGCCCAGCGTGGTGCGGCGGCCGAAGCGGTCGGCCAGCAGGCCGGAGACGATGATGCCGAACGCGGCCAGCACCGCGCCTATCATCTGCAGCCCCAGGAAGTCGCTCAGCGAACGGGTCGAGTACAGATTGATCCACGACAGCGGGAACACCGTCACCAGGTGGAACAGCGCGTAGCTGGCCAGCGCGGCCAGCGCGCCGATCAGCACGTTGCGGCCTTGTGAGCGGGCCAGTTCCATGACCGGGGTTGGATCCAGCTCATGCTCGTCCAGCAGCTTGGTGTATTCCGTGGTGGAAACCAGGCGCAGGCGGGCAAACAGGGCCACCACGTTGATGGCGAAGGCCACATAGAACGGGTAGCGCCAGCCCCAGCCCAGAAATTCCAGCGTGTTCAGCTCGGCCAGCAGGAAGGCGAACAGCCCGGCGGCCAGGATGAAGCCGACCGGCGCCCCCAGCTGGCCCAGCATGGCGTACCAGCCGCGCTTGTTCTTCGGCGCGCTCAGCGCCAGCAGCGACGGCAGGCCGTCCCACGAGCCGCCCTGCGCCACGCCCTGGCCGATGCGCAGCACCGACAGCATGATGATGGCCGTCATGCCCCAGTCCGCATACTCGGGCAGGAAGGCGATGCCGGCGGTGGAGGTGCCCAACAAGAACAGGGCGGCGGTGAGCTTGGCTTCGCGTCCGAAGTGCCGCTGCAGCGTCATGAACAGGATGGAGCCGAGCGGACGTGCGATAAAGGCGAACGAGAAAATGACAAAGGAGTACAGTGTGCCGTCGAGGCGGCTTTCGAAGGGGAAGAAGACTTGCGGGAAGACCAGCACCGAGGCGATGGCGTAGACGAAGAAGTCGAAGTATTCGGATGCTCGGCCTATCACAACCCCGATCGCTATCTCTCCGGGTTCGATGTGCCCATCCCTGGCATTAATATTCCGCGCCCCCTGACTGGTCTGGCGCGATGGATGTTCGGCGGGAAGATCGCCGTTGAATGTTGTCGTCGTGGCCATATTCCTTGTCTCGCTTATTAGTTGTACAACGGTCCATCCCCGGGGGTAGGACAAAGTGTCCAATGTCCAGGAGCAGCCGTTGTGGTTACAGTACCATGTTATTCATTTTATGTAACGTACATAACCGCATGAAATCTCCCTTGAACCATCGTGGATTGGCTCTTTTGCCACTGTTGTTGCTTGCAGGCTGCAACACCGTGGTGATGAACCCGTCCGGCGATATCGCCGCGCAGCAGGCCCGCCTTGTGGTGGTGTCCACCTTGCTGATGCTGCTGATTGTCGTCCCAGTCATCGCACTGACCCTGTTCTTTGCGTGGAAGTATCGCCAAAGCAACACTAAAGCCAAATATGAACCCGATTGGGATCATTCCACCAAGCTCGAACTGGTGATCTGGGGCGCACCGCTGCTGATCATCATCGTGCTGGGCTTGCTGACCTGGATCAGCACCCACAAGCTGGACCCCTACCGTCCGCTGGACCGCATTGACGAGAAGCGTCCGCTGGCCGCCGGCGTCAAGCCGCTGGAAGTGCAGGTGGTGGCGCTGGACTGGAAATGGCTGTTCATTTATCCGGAGCAGGGCATCGCCACGGTGAATGAGCTGGTGACGCCGGTCGATGTGCCTGTACGTTTCAAGATTACCGCCTCGAACGTGATGAATGCCTTCTATGTGCCAGCGCTGGCCGGCATGATTTACGCGATGCCGAGCATGGAGACGCAGCTGAACGCCATCATCAACAAGCCTGGCGTATACGACGGCTTCTCGGCCAACTTCAGCGGCGCCGGCTTCTCGCACATGCGTTTCAAGTACCACGGCGTGAGCAACGCGGACTTCGACACCTGGGTGGCCAAGGTCAAGGCCTCCGGCGCCACCGGCAGCGTCGCGCTGGACCGCGCCAACTACCAGGTGCTGGAAAAGCCGAGCGAAAAAGAGCCGGTGCGCTACTACCCGACCGTTTCTGCAGACCTGTACGACGCGATCCTGAACCGCTGCGTCGGCGACGGCACCACCTGCATGAACAAGATGATGGCGGATGACATCGTGCGCGCGAAAACCGCGGCCGAGCTGTGCAATACGCCGACTCCCGTGCCTAATCTTTCCATGAAGAGCAACAATGCAACACGATACTGATCTCATCTTCGGACGGCTGAGCTGGGAAGCGATTCCCTTCCACGAGCCTATCCTGCTGGCGACCTTCGCCGGCGTAGTGCTGGGCGGCATAGGCCTGCTCGGCGCCATTTCCTACTTCCGCCTGTGGGGCAACCTGTGGACGAACTGGATCACCAGTATCGACCATAAGAAAATCGGCATCATGTACATGATCCTGGGCCTGATCATGCTGCTGCGCGGCTTCGCCGACGCGCTGATGATGCGCGCCCAGCAAGCCATGTCCTTCGGCGACTCGGCCGGCTTCCTGCCGCCGCACCACTACGACCAGGTCTTCACCGCCCACGGCGTGATCATGATCTTCTTCGTGGCGATGCCGTTCGTGACCGGCCTGATGAACTACGTGGTGCCGCTGCAGATCGGCGCGCGCGACGTGGCCTTCCCGTTCCTGAACAACTTCTCCTTCTGGATGACCGCCTTCGGCGCGATCCTGGTGATGGCGTCGCTGTTCGTGGGCGAATTCGCCCGCACCGGCTGGCTGGCCTATCCGCCGCTGTCGGGCATCCTGGCTTCGCCCGACGTCGGGGTGGACTATTACATCTGGTCATTACAGGTGGCCGGGGTGGGGACGCTGCTGTCCGGCGTCAACCTGGTGGTCACCATCGTGAAGATGCGCGCGCCCGGCATGGACATGATGAAGATGCCGGTGTTCACCTGGACCGCCCTGTGCACCAACGCGCTGATCGTGGCCGTGTTCCCTGTGCTGACCGCCGTGCTGGGCATGCTGTCGCTGGACCGCACCTTCGGCACCAACTTCTTCACCAACGAGCTGGGCGGCAACCCCATGCTGTACGTGAACCTGATCTGGATCTGGGGCCACCCCGAGGTGTACATCCTGGTGCTGCCGGTGTTCGGCGTGTTCTCGGAAATCGTCTCGACCTACTGCGGCAAGCGCCTGTTCGGCTACACCTCCATGGTGTATGCGACCGTCGTGATCACCATCCTGTCCTACCTGGTCTGGCTGCACCACTTCTTCACCATGGGCTCCGGCGCCAGCGTGAACTCGTTCTTCGGCATTACCACGATGATTATCTCGATCCCGACCGGGGCCAAGATCTTCAACTGGCTGTTTACCATGTACCGCGGCCGCATCCGCTTTGAAGTGCCGATGCTGTGGACCATCGGTTTCATCATCACCTTCGTCATCGGCGGCATGACCGGCGTGCTGCTGGCCGTGCCTCCGGCCGACTTCGTGCTGCACAACTCGCTGTTCCTGATTGCGCACTTCCACAACGTCATCATCGGCGGCGTGGTGTTTGGCGTGTTCGCCGCCATCAACTACTGGTTCCCGAAAGCGTTCGGCTACAAGCTCAACGAGTACTGGGGCAAGTGGTCGTTCTGGCTGTGGTTCGTGGGCTTCTACTTCGCCTTCATGCCGCTGTACGTGCTGGGCCTGATGGGCGTGACCCGCCGCATGAGCCACTTCGACGATCCATCGCTGCAGATCTGGTTCCAGATCGCCGCCGTGGGCGCGGTGATGATCGCCGGCGGTATTGGCGCCATGCTGATGCAGTTCTGGGTTTCGTTCCGCGACCGCAAGCAGAACCTGGACGTCACCGGCGACCCATGGAACGGCCGCACGCTGGAATGGTCGACCTCGTCGCCGCCGCCGGACTACAACTTCGCGTTCACCCCGCGTGTGCATGACAACGACACCTGGGCCGACATGAAGAAGAACGGCTACCAGCGTCCGCTGAAGGACTACGTGGCGATCCACATGCCCAAGAACACCTGGGCCGGCTTCGCCATCGCGGCGATCAGCGGCCTGGTCGGCTTCGCGCTGATCTGGCAGATGTGGATCCTGGCAGGGCTGTCGTTCGCCGCCATGCTGGCAACCATCATTGTTCACACGTTTAACTACAAACGCGATTACTACATTCCTGCGGACGAAGTGGTCCGCACCGAAAATGCTCGCACCCAACTGCTGAATGCCCATGTCTGACGCCACTTTGAACCCAAGCTCGCGCTACTTCGTGCGCGAGCACCATCCGGAAAACGGCACCTTGCTCGGTTTCTGGATCTACCTGATGAGCGATTGCCTGATCTTCGCCGTCCTGTTTGCAACCTACGCCGTGCTGGGCCGCAACTACGCGGGCGGCCCGACCGGCGCCGAGCTGTTCGACCTGAAGCTGGTGGCATTGAACACCTCGATGCTGCTGCTGTCGTCGATCACCTACGGCTTCGCCATGCTGGAAGCGGGCCGCAAACGCCTGGGCGCCACCATGGGCTGGCTGATCGTCACCGGCCTGTTCGGTGCGGCCTTCATCTCGCTGGAACTGTACGAATTCATGCACCTGCTGCATGAAAACGCCGGTCCGCAGCGCAGCGCCTTCCTGACCTCGTTCTGGGCGCTGGTGGCCACCCACGGCCTGCACGTGACGTTCGGCATCGTGTGGCTGGTCACGCTGCTGTTCCAGCTGAAAAAGCACGGCCTGACGCATGAAAACATGCGCCGCATGACCTGCCTGTCGATGTTCTGGCACTTCCTGGACGTGGTCTGGATCGGCGTGTTCACCTTTGTTTACCTGATGGGAGTTCTGCCATGAGCGATCACAATCACGAGCACCATGGCCATGACGATCACGGCCACCACGGCCATGGCGACCACAACCACGGCAGCCTGAAGTCGTACACCATCGGCTTCATCCTGTCAGTGATCCTGACCGCCATTCCGTTCTGGCTGGTGATGGGCAATGTGTTCGCCAACCCGGCCACCACCGCCTTCACCATCCTCGGCTTCGCCGCCGTGCAGATCGTGGTCCACATGGTCTACTTCCTGCACATGAACGCCAAAGTGGAGGGCGGCTGGTCGATGCTGGCCATGATGTTCACGCTGATCCTGGTGGTCATCGTGCTGGCCGGCTCGATCTGGGTCATGTACCACATGAACACCAACATGATGCCGGGCATGGACGCGCACCAAATGCGCAACATGCCATGATGTCCGCACCGCGCACCCCCGCCGCGCTGCGTCTGCGTTCCGCAGGCCTGCGCTACACGCTGGTGGGCTGCGCGGTGCTCGTTATTGCGGTACTGCTCGCGCTGGGCACCTGGCAAGTCCAGCGCCTGCAATGGAAACTGGCTCTGATCGAACGCGTCAACGCGCGCGTGCACGCGGAGCCGGTGCCCGCCCCCGGCCAGCAGGACTGGGCCAAGGTCTCTGCGCAGGCCGATGAATACAAGCATGTCCACCTGACGGGCATGCTGCTCCCCGAATACTCCACCAAAGCGCAGGCGACCACCGAACGTGGCCCTGGCTATTGGCTGCTGACGCCGCTGTGCCTGGCGGACGGCAGCAACGGCGTCAGCATTGTCATGGTCAACCGCGGCTTCCTGCCGCTGGACGCTGCCGCCCGAGTCGAATCCAGCCTGTCCAACAGCGTGCCCGCCGGCAGCGACGCCTGTGCCGCCGCCGCGCTGGCCGGCCGCGCTGCGGTGCGCCTGAACGGCTTGCTGCGCATCAGCGAAGTGGGCAAGGGCCCGATGGGCCTGCGCGCCAACGAGCCGGCGCAAAACCGCTGGTACGCGCGCGACGTGCACGCCATGGCGGCCGCGCGCGGCTTGCACACGGCGCGCGTGGCGCCTTACTTCGTCGATGTCGACGCCGGCCAGTACGTGGCCGACCTGGACCCGGCCGCGCGCCCTTACGGCGGCATGACGGTTATTTCTTTCCCCAACAATCATCTGGTTTATGCTCTCACCTGGTACGCGCTGGCTGTTATGATGGCGGCCGCGCTGGCGTGGGTGATCCGCGACGAGCGCCGCCGCGCGCGCAGGGACGGCGCGGACGCATAAACCGGGCGAGGGATGATGTCGGGCCAAATACTTTCGATAGCAAAATTGCCGTCCTTCCTGGCCCAGGCCAGCGCGGGACAGGCGGCAGGGCACCAGAACATGCAGCAGCTGATCCAGCTGCGCTGGATCGCCGTGGTCGGCCAGGTGACCACCATCGCGGTGGTGGCCTGGGGCTTCGGCATCAAGCTGCCGCTGGTGTATATGCTGGAAGTGCTGGCCTGCCTGATTGCCTTCAACGTGGCCAGCCAGCTGCGCTGGCATGAAAAATGGGCGGTGTCGAACGCCGAACTGTTCATCGCCATGCTGGTGGACGTGGCCAGTCTCACGGCCCAGCTCTACCTGAGCGGCGGCACCTCCAATCCCTTCGTCTACCTCTACCTGCTGCAGGTGATCCTGAGCGCGGTGCTGCTGGAGGCGTGGTCGACCTGGACCATCGTCGCCATCGCCAGCGCCTGCCTGGCCGGGCTGTCGGTGTGGTCCAAGCCGATCGCGCTGCCGCTGTTCCACGAGCGCGGCTACTTCAGCCTGTACATCCAGGGCATGCTGATCTGCTTCGCGCTCAACGCGGCGCTGCTGGTGGTGTTCATCACCCGCATCATGAGCAATCTGCGCGCCGGCGACGCCATGCTGGCCAGCATGCGCCAGCGCGCCGCCGAGGAAGAGCACATTGTCCGCATGGGCCTGCTCGCCTCGGGCGCCGCGCACGAACTGGGCACGCCGCTGGCCACCTTGTCGGTCATACTGGGGGACTGGCGCCGCATGCCCGAATTTAGCAAGCATCCCGAACTGCTGGAGGAAATCGGCGAAATGCAGGCCCAGCTGGCGCGCTGCAAGTCCATCGTCAGCGGCATTTTGCTGTCGGCGGGCGAGGCGCGCGGGGAGTCGTCGGCGCGCACCACCATCAACACCTTCCTTGACGAACTGGTGCAGGAGTGGCGCGCCAGCCGCCCGGTGGCCGCGTTCGAGTACGATAACCGGATCGCGGACTTGCCGGTGGTGTTCGACTCGGCGCTGAAACAAATGATCTGCAATGTGCTGGACAATGCGCTGGAAGCGTCGCCGGACTGGATCAGGCTGGAAGCCGCCTGCGACGATGGCGCGCTGAAGCTGCTGGTCAGCGACAACGGCCCGGGCTTCGCGCCCGGGATCCTGGAGCAGTTCGGCAAGCCCTACAATTCGAGCAAAGAGGCGCCCGGCCGCGGCCTGGGGCTGTTCCTGACGGTGAACGTGGCGCGCACCCTGGGCGGCACGGTTAGCGCCAGCAACCGTCCCGAAGGCGGCGCGGCCGTCCAGTTGAGCTTGCCGCTTACGGCCATCGCAGTGGAAGAGGAATAGGCATGAGCGCAGAAGAGGCATCAGGGCAGGAAGCGGCTGAGGTACGCCAGCTCATCATTATCGAAGACGACGCTGCCTTCGCGCGCACGCTGGGCCGTTCGTTCGAGCGGCGCGGCTACCAGGTGCTGCTGGCGGCCAGCCTGGAGGAAGCCGAAGCGCTGCTGGAGGAGCATTCGCCCGGCTACGCGGTGGTCGATCTCAAGCTCAAGAACAACACGTCCGGCCTGCTGTGCGTGCAGATGCTGCACGCGCACGACCCGGACATGCTGATCGTGGTGCTGACCGGCTTCGCCAGCATCAACACGGCGGTCGAGGCAATCAAGCTGGGCGCCTGCCAATACCTGGCCAAGCCCTCCAACACGGACGACATCGAAGCGGCCTTCGCCCACGTGGCCGGCAGCGCCGGCGTCGAGATGACCAACCGCTCCACGTCGATCAAGACGCTGGAGTGGGAGCGCATCCACGAAGTGCTGGCCGAGACCGACTTCAACATCTCCGAAGCGGCGCGCCGCCTCGGCATGCACCGCCGCACGCTGGCGCGCAAGCTGGAAAAGCAGCGCGTCAAGTAGGCGCCTGGCGCGGCGCCTAAGCCTTGCCCTCGGCGCCGCCCTCCATGCGGGCCCGCGCCAGCGCCCATTCAAAGTCCTGCACCATGTCGTTCAGGCCGCGCGCGGTCACTTGCGGCAAGTCGGACTCCATCAGCGGCGCCGGCGCGGCGACCGGCCCCTTGGCGTACACGATTTCCCCACCCGTCGCCTTGGACAGTTCGGCCAGCCGCGTTGTGGCCAGCGGCAGGCCATAGCCGTCTTGCGTCAGCTTGACCCCGAGCTTGTGCACCGTGCCGGCGGCGCCCGACGCATACACGGTGGCCACCACCTCGCCGTTGGTGACGATCTGCGCGTAGACCCGATCCGGGTTGTCCCTGGCGTGGCGCACCGCGGCCGCTTCGCGGGCCTGCATCTGCGCCTCGCGCAGCTGCAATTCCGCCACCTGCTCGGGCGTGGCGGGCAGCACGAAGCCCGGCTTGTCTTTGGCCAGGTCGGCGATGGAGGCCACAGGGCCTTGCACGCGGAAGGAATTGCTGGATTCGATACGGGACATACGGCCATCTCCCTGATTGTCTGGTAACGGAAAGTGTACATCGATTCCAGCGGTGGACAAGCGGTCATTCTTCCGGGTAAGATGATTTTTTTGCTAACTACGCGGAGACGAGCTTGATCAGCCAAAAACTGAGGCATCCAGCCGCCGTGGCGCTGCTGGCGATGGCCGGCCTGCAAGGACAGGCGCTGGCAGCCGATCAGGCCCGGGCCAAAGGCGCCGGCGGCGCGGCGCCGACTGCCGCCGTTGCCGATTTCAGCCAGTGCGACAAGCCTGTCTGGCCGCAGGAAGCCTTGCGCCGCGAGCAGACCGGGGTGGTGACGATGGCGTTCAAGATCGGCGCCGACGGCAGCGTCGAGGAATCCAAGGTCACCAAGTCCAGCGGCTACCCGCTGCTGGACGAGGCGGCGCGCTTCGGCATTGCAAAATGCAAGTTTCAGCCAGGCACCCACAACGGCAAGCCGCAGTCCGCGTGGATGCAGATGCAGTACGTGTGGACGCTGAAGGATGATGCCAAGGACCCGGCGGCGCAGGCGGTCTATGCCGAGACCCGCGCGGCCGCTGAAGCGGGCGATGGCGACGCGCAGCTCAAGCTGGGCATGATGCTCCAGCAAGGAAAGGGCGTGCAGCGCGACGATGTACAGGCGCTGGAGTGGCTGAGCAAAGCGGCCGAGGCCGGCAGCGCAGAGGCGCAGTTCAGGATCGCCTCGCTGTTCCTGGCCCGGGAAAGCGGAGCGGTCACCGCCCAGCAGGCGCATGCGTGGCTGCTGAAGGCTGCCGAACAAGGCCACGCGATGGCCATGATGGGCCTGGCCGGACTGTACGCGACCGGAAAAGGCACGGCCAGGGACCCGGAGCAAGCCTTCGTCTGGCTGCGCAAGGCGGCGGACGCCGGCGTGATCCGCGCCTATGCCGCGCTGGCCTGGGCTTACCAGACCGGCAACGGCGTCGAGCGCGACCCTGAAGAGGCGCTGCGCCTGCTGCGCCAGGGCGCAGAGCTGGACGATCCGGTGGCGGTGCAGGGGCTGGGGTTCGAACTGTACCGCTCCCAGTCGCCGCGCGACCACGAGGAAGCCGTGCCGCTGCTGCAGAAGGCGGCCGACAAGGGCTGGGCTCCCGCGCAGACCTTGCTGGGCAAGGCCTACCGCGAAGGGCGCGGCGTGCCGGCCGACACCGAGCTGGGCAGCGAATGGATCCGCAAGGCCGCAGCGCAAAGCCACCTCGAGGCGCAGTACCTGATGGCCGAGCTGCTGGAGCAGGGCAGCGGCGTGCGCAAGGATGACGCGGAGGCGCTGCGCCTGTACGAGCTGGCGGCGAAACGCGGCTGGGCGCCGGCCGTGCTGCGCATGGTCAAAGTGGCCGAGCGCGGCGAACTGGGCCGGCCGGTGGACGTGGCCGCTGCGGCGCAGTGGCGCGGGCGGCTGCCCGCCGCGCGGGCCCCGCAATAGGGACGGACCATGGGGCCGCCGTCGCCTAAGCCGTTGCGCTCCGCGCCGTGGATCGCGGCCGGCGCGCTGGCCGCGCTGGCCGCGCTGGCCGCCGGCGCCGCCGTTTCGCTGGG
>NZ_BAAKJE010000068.1:0-229 GCF_059704565.1 Massilia sp. NBRC 108631 | reverse complement strand
GGTACTGGTTCACTATCGGTCGATTACGAGTATTTAGCCTTGGAGGATGGTCCCCCCATATTCAGACAGGATTTCTCGTGTCCCGCCCTACTTGTCGCATACTTAGTTCCACACGTCGCATTTCGTGTACGGGGCTATCACCCGCTATGGCCGCCATTTCCAGAGCGTTCCACTATGCGTCATGCTAAATCATGCAGGCTCATCCCATTTCGCTCGCCACTACTTTGGG
>NZ_BAAKJE010000067.1:0-1327 GCF_059704565.1 Massilia sp. NBRC 108631 | reverse complement strand
TCGGTCCCACCCCTTCCCATCCCGAACAGGACCGTGAAACGATTTTGCGCCGATGATAGTGCTGCAACCAGTGTGAAAGTAGGTTATCGTCAGGCTAGTTATACAGAGAAGCCCACCAGTAAAGCTGGTGGGCTTTTCGCATTTATCGGCCATTTTTTCAGTACTGCAGTGCCGTGCTTCTCAATAAAAGCCCATCAAGTGATCTTGGTGGGCTTTTTTGCGTTTGGACGCAGTGTGGCTGGTTGGTAACTGTCGGTTTTGATTCGTGGCAACATTCGGTGTACCATGTCCGCTTTCCCTCCTTCAAACTCCCATGACCGCCAAGACCGACCCCAACACGCTGCGCCGTGCCGTAGGTAACGTCTGTACCGGAGCCGGACTGCTCGCCGCGCTGCTGGTCACGCCCGTATTTGCCGATGAATTGGCCGAAGTGAGCAAGCTGATGCGCGCCGGCAAGGCCGGCGAAGCACTGGCGCGTACCGATGCCTATCTGGCCAGGAATCCGGCAGATCCGCAAATGCGCTTCATGAAGGGTGTGCTGCTGACGGAGCAGAACAAGTCGGAGGCGGCGATCGCCATCTTCACCAAGCTGACGGAGGACTACAAGGATCTGCCGGAACCGTACAACAACCTGGCCGTGCTGTATGCTGCCAGCGGCCAGTACGACAAGGCGCGCGTGACGCTGGAAAAAGCTATCCGCACCAATCCCAGCTACATGACGGCGTACGAGAACCTGGGCGACGTGTACGGCCGGCTGGCCAGCCAGGCATATGACAAGGCCTTGGCGCTGGGCACCACCACGCCGCCGGCCACGTCCAAACTCACACTGTTGCGTACTTTCTCCAGCAGTACCGGCAGCAAGGCGGCGCCGGCTCCCGTTGCGCCAGCGGCGATTATTCCCGCCGCTCCCGCCGCTCCCGCCGCGACCGCATCTGCTGCGCCGGCCGCCCCGGTCAAGCTGGTGTCGCAGATACCTGAACAACCGAAGAGCGTGCCGATGCAGCGTATTCCGTCGATGGCAGTGGCGCCACAGGCTGCGCCGCCGGCGCCGCCCCCGCTTGCCGCCAAGCCCGCCCCTGCCCCTGCGCCTGTAGCCATAGCCGCAGCGCCCGCCAAACCTGCACTGGCCATAGCGCCTGCTGCAGCAGCCGCACTACCCAAGTTGCCCCCGGCCCCTGCCCGGAGCCCGGTTCCGGCCTCGGCGCCGGCGCCGGTACCGGTTGCCGCCGTTGCCGCGGCGACCGCAGTCAAAGCTGACGCGCCCAAGCTTGCCGCCCCGGCCGGCGCCAACGAGCGCGACGAGGTACTGGCCCGCGTCAACGGCTGG